>JAQWCT010000084.1 GCA_028705785.1 Sulfurospirillaceae bacterium
AAAATAAGTCCAATGAGTAAGATAAGCATGTAAGTGCTAGTACGAAACAATCTATCGTTGATGTTTTTTTCAGTAATCGACTGTTTGAGATGAATGGTGATAAGGCTTGAGAGATAAATATTGAGTGAATTTGCCTCTAACATAATGTTATCAATGACAGGTGCTATTTGCTGTTTTTTATTGTCTTGAAGTAACTCCAGTAAAGTGTTGATTTGCTTATCGATACTGTGCATTTTGGTATTGATTTTTTCGACGATACCTTGTTGAAAAATATTTTTTTCTGGTAAATTGGGTGAAACAAGGAAAAAATTGAGCCATTTACTGGCAAAATAGGGCAATCCTCTGATGTCAGTATTGATAGATTTTTTATAATTTCCCCATTGTTTGGCGGTAATTTGTTGCGCAAGAAAAATCACTTCTATGGCATCATTTGAAGTGATTTGCTCATCTTTGATGTCATGGAGTGTTTCGGTGATGTTAATACGGTAAATATCTTTAATCTCTTCAAGTTCAACTTGGGGTTGGGTATGTTTTTGAAAAAGGGTTTCATAGTCGTATTTAAGGGCAAAAATAGAAACAAACATCAAAAATCCAATCGTCATAGTTCCACTAAGAATAATGAAAATCAGCAATTTAGTTTTATTGGAAAATTTAATCGTTTCAAGTTTTTGGTTGAGCAGGTCAAAAATTTTCATTTTGAGCCATCTTTTTTGGTGATGATGTGAAATTTTCCATCGCTATAAGTCGAAAGATAAACTTGGTTGAGCAGTTGCGAATGGTGATAGGTGAGGGGAATGTTATCTAGGGTATGTTTACTAATCGATTTTAAACTAGCGATAAATTTTTCTCTTGTAAGTGTGCCTTGGGTGTTTTTGAGTGCCATAACAACAGATTTGGCAGCAAGATAGGACTCAAAAGAGACAAGGGTAGGCTCTTCTTTGGGATAATAAAATTTTAAAAGATTGATATATTCGACTGCTTCATTGGACAAAAAGTCGTCATAAGAGGGAACTGTTTGCGAAAAAAGGATGTTTTCGCCATTGCCATGAAGTTCGTCCATTAAGGCATTGGCATTGACAAAAGAGATGGGAGAGAAGATAACGCCCTCAGGGCAACACTCTTTCATTTTTTCGATAAACCGTGCGGTTGGTTTATAAGCACCCACTAAGATGATGGCTTCAGGTTTGGCAGAGCGAATTTCGTGGATAGCGTGTTGGATGGAAAGTGTATTTCGCTTATAAGTTCCCTCTGCTTTAAGTTCCAATCCACGAGAAGCCAAAGAAGCACTAAGGGCTACATAACCCTCTTCGCCATAGTCGTCATTTTGATAAAAAATGGCAAATCGTGTGACGCCTTTGGTTTGTGTTAGATACTCAACCAAAGCTTCAATCTCTTCGACATAGGAACTTCGAAAATTAATGATATTGGGAATGTTAGCATTGCGTAAAAAGGAAGCGCCTGTATAGGGTGCAATAAAAGGAATGTTACTTTGTGTAATGATAGGCAATATGCGTTTGACTGTGGGTGTCCCCACAAAACCAAAAAGCGCAAAAACTTTATCTTTTTCAATCAGTGTTTGTGTATTGGTTAAGGTGTTTTCAGGCTCATATTTGTCGTCATATTGGATAAATTCTATTTTTTGACCATTGATGCCACCTCTGGCATTGGTGTGACTAAAATAAGTATGCGCACCCACAACGATATCTTTACCTAGATTGCTGTTAATACCACTGAGGGGAAGGGATGCTCCTAGAACGATAGTGCCTTTGTCATTGGTCTCTTTGGTGAAGAAAAGGAACAATAAAAGTGTCATAAAGAGCGTACTGATGGCGATAATCAGAAAGTTTTTATTGACCAAAATTTGTCACCTTTTAAATTTTATAAAGTCCATTATAACGCAAGAAAATTAATAAATGGCTATGTTCAAGGGAGATAAACTTTGTCTTGTTAAGAACGCTTTAAACGAAATCATTTTACAATCTCGGTAAATAAATATTGACCGATTGGAAAATAGATGAAAAAAGAGTATGTTTTTTATAATCAAGTAGGTTTGGACTTTCCTCTAGCTGAAACGATAGAAGTCGTCACAGATACTGAAAAAGAGGGCTATTTGGTTTCTAATACCAAGGAAATTGACGCCGTTCTTTATGCCCCAGAAATAAACTTTTATCTAGGCCAATCCCTTGATTCTATCGCTCAAAAAATAGCCAATGTGACTAAGCTTTATGAAACGCGTACCATTGGTTTTGACTTTGCACAAGATATTGATTATGAACAAGCGGTGGGTAAGAAGCTACTTATCGTAACAGATGATGCACAAAATGAGATGATTAAACAACAACTTGTTGAAGAGGGATTGACGGTTTTAGTTTTAAGTCCTGCGATGATTTTAGATGTCAATGGGCACATTGGGGCTTTACATGTAAGCCTTAAAAAAGAAGATGGTATTTTTGAGCTTGAAGTTGATCAAATCATCTGGTGGGACGCTCCACTTTTTGCGATGAAACAAAGTGGCGTATATGACCCAAATGTGATAAGCCTTGAGGGTGCTTTGAAAAAAGTTAAAACCAACGAGGGTGTTTATCACTACAAAAACTATATTAATTATGACCCTTCCATCTGTCAATATCACGAAAGAAGAGAAGAAATTTGTGGCAAGTGCGCTGAGGTTTGCCCTACTGTAGCGATTTTAAAAGAGGATGAGACGAAGCATTTAGTCTTTTCACATATTGACTGTCATGGTTGTGGTGGATGTATCAGCGTTTGCCCTAGTGGAGCGCTTGATTATACACAGATGCCTAGAGCTGCTTTTGCCCATTTGAGTGGATATTTTAAAGATGTTATAACACTTATTATTCCGAACAAAATGGATTTGGGCTTGATAGATATTCCACTGCGTGAGGGTGTTTTACCTTTGATGATTGAGGGTGAAAAGTATCTGCATGAAGCACATTTGATGAATTTACTCCAAACCAGTGGCAATCCTATCATTTTCTATACCGACTTTATTTCGAAGGGTACAGGTGATGCGATTCGCATTATCAATGAAATATTTGAACGAAAATACCATAAAAAAGCGATTTTCGTCTGTGAAGATACGAAAGAGCTTCAAACCATTTTTGACACACTTTTACCATTTCCTGAATGCAAATACGGCATCAATGAGATAGATTTACGCAAACGAGAGATTTTCTCTGCAAGATTGGCACATTTGGTAGGTGAGGATGATTTGGGCATTATTAAAACGGGTGAACATATTCATTATGGTAACATCACCATTAATGAGAGTAAATGTACACTGTGCCTTAGTTGTGTGGGTGCATGTAATGTTAGGGCTTTGACTGCACATCCTGAAGATAATTCACTACGATTTAATGCTTCTATTTGCACTAATTGTGGGTATTGTGAAATAACCTGCCCTGAAAAAGAGTGCTTGAGTGTGGTTAAAGATGAAATTCATCTCAAACCTAGTTGGTTTTCACAATGTATTATGGCTAAAGATGAGCTTTTTAAATGCACCGAGTGTGGTAAAGAGTTTGCAACGGTCAAATCGGTTCAAAAGATTGCGACATTGATGACGCCATTGTTTGGAAATGATGATGTGAAGATTCGTACCCTTTATTGTTGTGCCGATTGCAAGCCAAAAGTGATGTTTAAAGCACATATGGAAAGCCAATACAGTTAAAACATTGAGCCTGAAATAAGGCTCTTTTTATTTATTACAGAATATGCAAAAAATGCATATTCTGTAAATTATCAAATATGCATTTTTTGCATATTTTTAAAGAGGTAGTATGAGTCAAATAAAGTTTCTTTTTGTGATGGATGCTGAAGTAGGTGCTCCTTTAGAAAATGGTGAGGGCATTATAGTACTTGACCATGAAGGTGCGCACTATGTCGTAGATGCACTCATTTCAAATGAACTGTACCGAAGTCATGTGTTTGCACCGGAAATTAATTGGTATTTAAAGCAGACACAAGCTGAGCATAACGAAAAAAACGAGATTCTTAAAAAATTGTATGAAATGCGTTTTATCCGCTACAACTACGCACCTAAGAAAACGCACGCTGTTACGGTAGATCGTACTGTTTTGATGATTGGTGAGAGCGAAGAAGCATTGGCATTGGTAGAAAGTGCCAAGCGCTATTTTGATGTGACGCATGTTTTGCCTCAAGAACTTTTAAGTATAGAAGGAAAATTTGGTAGTTTTACAGCGCATTTCAATCAAAAAAGTGAAGAAGAGGGTGAAATGAAAGAACAAGAGAGTGAAGTGTGTTGTTCACAACTTGTTGTGTGTGATCAGCTAAGTGAACTCTCTAAACATCGAGGTGTTGAGTGCGTGATGGATTACTCTGATACTGATGCACTGCTTAAGCGTATTCGTAATCGCATCGGTCATTATGAATACAAAAAAACCATTACCTATGATGCAACACATTGTATGTATCATCATCATGAAAAAACCGCATGTTCGTTGTGTACCGATATTTGTCCTACATTTGGACTAGTGAGTGATGAAACACGCAAAGAACTCATCTTCTCAGCGCTTGATTGTATTGCGTGTGGAAAATGTGTGAGCGTGTGCCCCACGGGTGCGATTGATTTTGCGCCGTTTCCTCAAAAGGCATTTTTAGAGGTCGCAGACTTTTGTCAAGGAAAGAAAATCTTACTGATTGCTGAGGCTTATTTGAAAACATTGGAGGGATGTGAACTTCCAAGCGGATATATTCCTTATGTGATAGAAACAGACCCGTTTCTTTCGCTTCTTCATTTAAAAGCACTGTTTGAAAAGAGCACCCATACGGTACTTTTTTATGCACCACACATTGGTGAGGCAACACATGAAGCGCTTAAAGTGCTCAATAAAGAGTCTTCGCGCACATGCCATCAAAAAGCAATTGAACTTGTTCAAAGCAAAGAAGCATTTGAAGCGTACATGACGCTTACATGTAAAAATGATGCAGTGTGCAAAAAAGAGATTGAAAACAGACAAAGGATACAGCATGGATGAAAGCATTAACCAAGCCCGCGCCATTTTTTACGATTTTTTTGCGGGATTGTTTTTGGGTGATTTATTAGAAGGCAGAGAAGCACTTTTAAAAACCCAACTGGAACATTTAGCGACAGCGCCATTGGACGAAGGAGCTGAAAAAAGTTTGGCAATTTTAAGTTTTGAATTAAATGTTGAGGGTGGTTTTCAAAAGCTTTTTAAGGAGTTTGACGATGTTTTTTGTATCCCAATGACGGGAGATGTGGTGCTACCTTATATCTCGCATTTTAAACAAGGTTGTTTAAACGGTGATATTTTGGCTGACATTAGACAAACCATCAAAGAGCTTCCGATTCGAGCTAATAGCGAGGTGTTTAAAGAGACTGAAGACCATTTTGGTTTTTTATTTTTAGTGATGCGCTATTGCATTGAAGCCAAAGCGTTTCAATCTGCTCAAAAAGAGATTTTTCACATTTATGTTCTGCCTTATGTCGGTCAGTTTATGGATGAGATTAACGCAAACCACAAAGCAAACCTTTACAAAGAGGTAGTGGTGATTTTAAAGAGTTTTGTCGAGTTTGAAAAAGGGTATATCAAGTAGCGTAAGTAGGAGTACCCACAAAAGAGATACACGAATCTCTTTTGTGGGTACTCACCCTAAAATTTATAAAGGAGGTAAACCGTGAACACTCAAGAGAATCCAAGAAGACGCTTCTTGGTCAATGCTGGTAAAACGACTGTAGCCGCAGCCGCTGCTGGTATGGTCGTCTCTAATGCACTGGCAAGCGATGCAACACCAGCTAAACAGATCGTTAGAGGCAAAACAAAAAAAGTGGAGATTTTATACCAAAAAACTGCCACATGGGAAAATTACTACAAAAGAGCGTTTTAAAAGCGCTGTTTGTAAAGGGTGTTAAAAATTCATTGTAAAGGAAAGATATGAGCGAAGCATTGAATGCTCGTGGTCTTAATAGAAGAAAATTTCTAAAAATGACTGCGATTGCTAGTGTAGCTGGTGCAACCAGTGCACTGGGTGCGGATGAATCGAAGGTGCTCAGACCTGCAAATGCGCAGGAGCTAAAAGAAAAATACCCCAATTCAAAAAAAGTACGAACTATTTGTACTTATTGTTCGGTTGGTTGTGGTATTGAAGCAGAGGTTGTTAACGGTGTTTGGGTTCGTCAAGAGCCTGCAAATGACCATCCTATCAGCATTGGAGGACATTGTTGTAAGGGTGCCGATATGATTGACCGTGTAAGAGGCGAAAAACGTCTTCGCTATCCAATGGAGCGCGTAAATGGTGAATGGAAGCGCATCAGTTGGGATGACGCCTTCACAAAAATCGGTACAAAAATGAAAGGCCTCAGAGACAAATATGGTCCAGATAGCATGATGTTCCTAGGGTCATCAAAAGTTTCTGGAGAGCAATCTTACTACATCCGCAAATTTGCAGCGATGTTTGGAACCAATAATATCGATACAATCGCACGAATCTGACATGCCCCTACAGTCGCCGGTGTGGCGAATACATTAGGGTACGGTGGCATGACGAATCACTTAGGTGATATTCAAAATTCCAAGTGTATTTTTATTATCGGAGCTAATCCTGCTGTTGCACATCCTGTTGGGATGGTGCATATCTTACGCGCTAAGGAACTGGGTGCAAAAATCATTGTAGTCGATCCTTATTTTAGTCGAACTGCGTCTAAAGCAGATAATTATGCGAGAATCCGCCCAGGTACAGACATTGCGTTTATGTACGGTATGATTCGCCACATTATCAAAAATGACCTTTACGATAAAGAATATGTCAAAAATCGTGTTTATGGTTTTGAAGAGACTGCCAAAGAAGCAGAACACTATACACCAGAAGTGGTTGAAAACATCACCGGTGTTCCTGCAAACCAACTCATTGAAATCACTGAGATGATGGCGCGTGCAAAACCTGCAACACTTATTTATAATCAAGGGCTTACACAACACTCTGTAGGAACAGGTAACACACGTCAGACTGTTATTCTCCAACTTTTACTTGGCAATGTTGGAAAACCAGGTGGTGGATGTAATATTCTTCGTGGACATGACAATGTTCAAGGTGCTTCAGATATGTCAAACCTTGCGCACAGCTTACCAGGATATTATGGTTTGGCTGAGGGTGCATGGAAATATTTCTGTGCAAACTGGAAAGTGGACTACGCATGGATGCAATCTCGTTTTAAAGCGCCAGAAATGCTCCATAAAGAAGGCTTTAGTGTTGCCACATGGCGTTTTGGTGTTTTAGAAGAGCAAAATGCAAAAAACAATTCAGGTACAACGATTCACGGTATGATGAACATTGGTAGTGGTCTTTCTTCTATTTCCTTGACTGATACCACCAAAAAAGCCATGGAAAAACTAGAACTGTGTGTTATTGTTGATCCATACTTTAACGATATGGGTGCGATTGCGGATATGAAAAATAATCTTTTCATGCTCCCAGCTGCGAGCCAAATCGAAACCAGTGGTACAGTAACAGCAACTAACCGTGCAACCCAATGGCGAAATCAAGTGGTTGAGCCTATGTATGAGTGTAAAACCGACCATGAGATTCTTTTCCAATTGGCAAAAAAAATGGGTTATTACGATGAACTTGTACGCTCTTTGGGTGATGGTAAAGGTAACTTCAAGTGGCCAGAAGATGCAACGCGTGAGTATACGAGAGCGATTCGAAGTATCGGCTTACAAGGCGTAACACCTGAGCGTCTAAAGGCACAAAGTGAAAACTGGCATATGTTTGATACCAAAACATTACGAGGATCGGGACCATTTAAGGGTGAGTATTACGGTCTCCCATGGCCATGTTGGAGTGAAAAACATCCCGGAACTCCTATTATGTATGATGATAGTATCCCTGTTTCAGAAGGTGGTATGGGCTTTAGAACTCGTTGGACACCTAAAACTCCAGATGGTACAAGCTTGCTCTCTGAGGTTGAGCTTAAGGGAACGAAGAGTGGTGTCAAAGGGCATGACCACATCACCGCAGCCAATGTTGAAGCCATTACGGGTATTGCGTTAACCGAAGAAGAAAAAGAGAAGGTTAAAGGTAAGTCGTGGTCAACCGATTTGAGCAACATTCTTGTTGAAAAAGCGATGCAAGCAGGGCTTTGTCCTTACGGTAACGGAAAAGCACGAACGGTGGTATGGGAATGGATTGATAAGGTGCCAAAACACCGTGAGCCATTACATTCACCACGCCCTGATTTGATTGCTCAGTATCCAACCTATAAAGACAAAGATAACCATTATAGAGCAAATATTAAGTACGAAAGTCGCCAAAATGAGAAAGTTTGGGCGAAAGAGTACCCAATGCAACTCCTCACAGGTCGTTACGTTGAGCATCTTGGAACCGGAACGGAAAGCCGTTCATCCATTTACCTTTCAGAACTCGCACCTGAGCCACTCTTAGACATCCATCCTGATAAAGGGCATGATTTAGGCTTAAGAGATGGCGATATGGTATGGATTTATGGAACAACGGGCCTTCGCATCAAAGTGAAGTGTAAGTTTAGTACACGCGTGGCTTACGATACCGCTTCTATGCCATACACCTATTCAGGCTATCATGCAGGTGAGTCGATTCTAGGACGTTATCCAAAAGGTCTTGAGCCTTATGCGGTCGGAGAAGCCTCCAACACCATTATCAGCTACGGCTTTGATATTGTAACCACTACGCCAGAGACAAAATGTACCCTCTGCCGTATTGAGAAAGCGTAAGGGGGTAGATGATGACACCAAATACAAGTATGAGATTTTACTGTGATGAGAGCAGATGTATTGATTGTCATGGGTGTGAAGTGGCGTGTAAAGAAGCCCATCACCTCCCTGTCGGTGTAAACAGACGACGCGTTATGACCCTTAATGAAGGTATGATTGGAAAGGAGACCTATCTTTCCATCGCATGCCAGCATTGTGCGGATTCTCCGTGTGAGCAAGTCTGTCCCGTAGATTGTTTCTATGTACGAGCTGACGGTATCGTGCTTCACGATAAAGATAAATGTATCGGTTGTGGTTACTGTTTATATGCGTGCCCTTTTGGTGCGCCACAATTTCCAAGACAAGGTGTCTTTGGAGCAAAAGGTGCGATGGATAAATGTACTTTCTGTGCAGGTGGTCCAGAAGAGACACACAGTGAGAAAGAGAACAAACTCTATGGCCAGAATCGCATTGCTGAAGGAAAAGTGCCAGCGTGTGCTGCGATGTGTTCAACTAAAGCATTACTTGCTGGCGATGCCACATCCGTATCAAACATTATCACTCAGCGCGTTCTTCGAAGAGGAAGCGGTAAAAGTGCCAATGGATCGGCAATGTGGAATGCAGCTTACAAATCGTAAAGAGTAAGCTATGAAAAAATTATTGATTGTATCGCTAGTCCTAGGGCTAGCGGTCATTGGCGCTTTTGCGGCCGATAGCCAGATATGGGATGGACCAGAAATTCCGAATATCTTAGGCTATGGAAGAGAAGGAAGTAAAGGTCTAGGACCATTATTTACCATGTTGCAACATGAGTACTTCACTAAAATCTTTCTAGCGATTTTAGTGCTAGTACCCGCAGCATTTTTGACGCATTATAAAATAATAGGACCCAAAGTGTTTCCACATGATGGAAAGAAGATACAAGCGTTTAGCTTGTATAACCGAATCATTCATCAAGTAGCAGCAGTTTCGTTTATCGTGATTGTACCAACAGGATTTGTGATCGTCTTTGGTGACTTCTTTG
>JAQWCT010000085.1 GCA_028705785.1 Sulfurospirillaceae bacterium
CCTGCATTTAGACTGCCAAAAGATATTGTTGAGGGTGAAATAGAGCGCATTAAAAAACTAGGTGTCAATTTTTATACCAATGTCGTGGTAGGTAAAACTATTATGATTGATGAGTTTCTTGAAGGAGAGTATCAAGCAGTCTTTATCGGCAGTGGTGCTGGTTTTCCAAAATTCATGGGAATTAAAGGTGAAAATGCCTTAGGCGTTCTCTCCGCGAATGAATTTTTAACCAGAGTTAACCTCATGAAAGGTCACGAGAGTGCTTACCATACGCCAACAACTATTGGTAAAAAAGTAGCCGTTATCGGTGCTGGAAATGTGGCTATGGATGCGGCTCGCGTTGCTAAGAGATTGGGCGTTGAGACGAGCATAGTGTATCGTAGAAGTGCACAAGAAATCCCTGCTCGCGCTGAAGAAGTAGAACATGCAAGTGAGGAGGGTATCACTTTAAATTTACTCACCAATCCAATAGAGATTTTGGCGAATGATAAAGGGCATGTTTGTGGTCTAAAATGTATGAAGATGGAATTAGGTGAAGCAGATGCCAGTGGGAGAAGAAGTCCTGTGCAAATCGAAGGCTCAGAATTTGTGATTGATGTTGATACCATCATCATGTCCATTGGAACTGTGCCTAATGAGTTAGTAACGGCGAGTACTAAAGGACTAGATACCTCTAAAAAAGGTACGATTGTTGTCGCTGATGGCACCATGCAAACATCAAGGAAAGGCGTTTTTGCTGGTGGAGATATAGTCACGGGAGCTGCTACGGTTATAGAGGCTATGGGAGCTGGGAAACAAGCGGCTGTTGAGATTGATGCGTATATTAAGGCAAATTCTTAGCACAGCTATGAAGGGGAAATTAATCCCCTTTATAACTACTTTTCATCTTTTTTGATGGCTTCTTTGGCACTTTTAACAGCACCGTCCATCATGTTTTTTGCCACTTCCCAAGCACGAAAACCAAGTTTTTTGGCATCACTTGCGACTTGTTTAGCTTTTTCGCTCTCAAATTCGTAATTTTTAAACGATTCTACTTTTGCAGATGCTTTTTTCTCAAACTCTCCTACATCTTTTTTCAAAGACTCAAAGCGTTTTTCTGCTTCTTCTTTAAGAAGGTCAATGCGTTCGCTAATGACCTCTTTAGCATCATTTGCGGCTCGCTTGATTTTAGCAACAGAGCTATTCATCTCTTCTATCATGCTTTTGATAATGCTCGCAGAAATACCTTCCGTTTGTGAAGCCAAAACTTCAAGCATCGTGATAAATTGCTCATCTACTTTAAGAAGTTCTTTGCGAAGGATACTCAAATCTGTTTCCAAAAGACTTTCCATCTCTTCAGTGGGGGCATATTTAAGGTCATTTTTAAATTTTTCTATCGCTTTAGTGATACCATCTTTAGCGCCATTGATAGCGCCATCTAATATCTCTTTGGCGTGACCCAAGTCTTCGTCTGCGATATTAATACTCGCTTCAATAACAGTGCGAGAAATATCCACAATTCTTCGATAGGTAAAATCACCTTCATTAATCGTAATAAAAGTGAGGTTTTTGGTGATTTCGTAAATGGTATCTTTGACATCACTTCCTTTTTCAAGTGTTGTTAAAATAGCTTCTTGCGCAGTTTCTTTGAGGATGCCTAACATCTCAATACCTTTAAGTTTAGCATCGTTCAAGGCCAAAAGTGCACCCTCTTGCGTATCACCTTGTAGATGCGTGATGTGATTTTCTAAGACTTCAAAGGTATGTGCTATGACACTTCTAATTTGTTGTTTTTGGGTAAAGATACTTTTTTCTAAATGCTCTTTTTCATAAATGGTCTTATATAACAATTCTTCTTTATCATGGCTCGAAGCGCGAAGTAATCCATCGATAACTTTGCCCACAGCTTTTGGGGTTTTGAGTCCCTCATCATGTAAGGCTTTACAATAAAGTTCAAAAAGTTCACCGATACGGTTTTGGATATTTTTTTCATCTTTGAGTCGCTGAATTTTTTTGCGAGATAGCTCAAAACAAAGCTCCCCAATCAGTTTTAAAAGCTCAGGATTATTCTTGTTTTCTTTGAGTGTGGCTAGAAAAATGGTATGAGTTGATTCCATGTGAGTTTCCTTTTAAAGTACAAATTTAATATGTTCGTGTGATTTTAGCGTATGAAAAATGGCTTTACGATCTTCATCGCTGTGTACAAGTACTTTGAGGGCATAGCTAGCATAACTGCCTCCTTTGCTCTCTTGTGATTTTTCAAGTTGATGATCTCTTTGGTCAAGGACAGCACTGACGGGGATACTGACATCATGTTCAGCTTTAAGAATGAGTTTATATTCCCAATGGCAAGGGTACTCAAGCAAGAGTGCGGGTGTAGTTTCCACTTTTGCCTCCACTTTTTGATTCAAGTTTGACATCGTTGATAATCATCGATTTATCAATAGCTTTTGACATATCATAAATTGTTAAAAGTCCGATACTAACGCCCATTAAAGCCTCCATCTCGACACCTGTTTGACCTTTGAGTTTGGCAGTAACTTGCAGTTTAAAGCCAGGAAGTGTTGGGAGTTCTTCCACTTCACAGTTAACTGAGGTCAGCATCAAAGGATGGCACATAGGAATAAGGTCACTGGTCTTTTTCGTTCCCATAATGGCTGCAATAACAGCTGTTTGAAGCACTGGTCCCTTTTTGGTTTGTTGCGAGACAATCATATCGTACGCTATTTGGCTCATGGTGATAGTTCCACTCGCAACTGCAACACGAAAACTCTCTTCCTTGTCACTGACATCGACCATTTTAGGTCTGTCTTTTTCATCTAAATGGGTTAATTGCACAAGTCCCTCTTTTTTTACATGTATTATACCTGACCTTACGCACTATTTACAATTTTGCACAAAACAAAAAGGCATTAGATGCTAGGCAGATTTTTGAGTCATAGCTAAAGCTATGGCAATGAAATCTAACGACGCAGATGATGTCTTTTTGTTTTGCCCCTTATGGGGTGAGTTTTAATCAACACATATGCGTCGTTAAGATGACTTCGATTTAGCTTTAGCTAAACCTTTGTCATCTTGCCTAGCCTCTGCATTGATTAAAGCTCATGCAAAATTGTAAATAGTGCGTAAGGTCAGGTACACCACCAAAGTGGTTGGCTTATCTTGAGTGTATCGAATTTCCCCATTTGCTAAAAAATTCTTTAATTATTATCGCTAAAATTATATTATTATGCTACAATGGAGTACCAAAAATGTTTCATTTTATCGGTTTAACTGCGAAGTTACGGGCAAATGGTGGGATGAAACTCAAAAACAGGAGTGTAGCGCAGATGAATATTTATGTAGGTAATGTTAAGTATGAGATGACTGAAAATGATTTGAAAGAAATGTTTTCAGCTTATGGCGAAGTGGCAAGTGCTAGAATTATCACAGATAAAGACACTGGCAGATCTAAAGGTTTTGGTTTTGTAGAAATGCCAAATGACTCACAAGCACTTGTTGCCATTGAATCAACCAACGAAAAAGAAATCGGTGGAAGAACTCTCAAGGTTAATGAAGCAAGACCTCGTGAAGAACGACCAAGAAGAGCTCCAAGATATTAATCTTATAAGCAAATCAAGTGGTTACCCTTGTTTAGAGTGACCACTACTTCTTAGCGCGAGAGCGCAAATCCTATACCAATCCTATCACTTCTTTTATCATAATCAATCAAACTCTCAGAATATCCGCTGTAAAGTTGGAGATAACCAAAAAGATTTCGTTCCCATAATGGAAATGTCCAGTCAAACTGTACAGCACCTTTGTTAGTATTGTCAAAGTGTAAGTTATTACGCACTAAAAGCTTAAAGGTATGTGTTTTCCATGGATAGATTAATTCCAAGTCTCCATACCCTAGGTAATTATGAATATTTGGGTTGTCATCTGTTTCTATATCTTCAGGAATTCTATACCAGACTCTTGGACTTATAATAAGCCCATCAAACTGAAAAAATGCTTTCGCATAGAGTCTATTCCATGAACGCGATTTTTGCTGGTCTTGTCCATTTGATTCGTGTAGTAATCCAAATTTATAGGCTTTAAGGACGCTATCTTTATCAAAATGAGGCATCATCATAAACAATTCTGGTTGATAATTGCTTTCTCGAAAAGGAGTTGATTTTGTGCCAGTTTGCCACCATGAAGTTTGTGTGTAAGCTGCCACCAAAGATTCATTTAGCCCAAATACATTATCGATAAGTGTTTTTTGAAAACTCACTTGAAACTTGGTTTCAGTATGCTTTCTATCTTCGTGATTGACACCATCATAGGTAATAGGCAAGAGATAATTTATTTTATACGGAGAAAGGTCAAAAGTCTTCGTCATCATTTGCTTGACAGAGTTTTCTGTTTCTTTATCATCATATTTCTCTAGAAATCCACTATAAATTTCTTGTGTACGCTCAATTTTTTTTATTTTATTTTCCAAGATACTATTTTCAAGTGCCGCATTTTTCTTTTTGGAGTCTAAAGAACGAGATGCAGCTTTTTTGTACCATTCTAAGGCACTTTCTTTGTCATTTTTTTCTTCATATATCTTAGCAAGTTCATAAGCAGATAAGGCATCACCTTCTTGTGCCTTTTGTTCTAAGAGAGAAAAGTCTGTTGCAAAAAGTAATGTAAAAAATTGTGATGCAATAATCAGTAACGAGATTCTTTTCAAATGATGCCTTTTATTAAATAAGACAATTATAACGCATATTATGGGATAAAAATATGAACATTGTTCAAAAGGGAAATATGGCGGGAATAGTGGCGATTATTTTATGGTAACGCTCTCCTTTTAGCGTGAAAATGCAAATCCTATACCAATCCTATCAGTTCGTTTATCATAATCAATCAAACTCTCAGAATATCCGCTATAAAGTTGTAAATAGCCAAATAAATTTCGTTCCCAAAGAGGAAATGTCCAATCAAATTGAAGAGCACCTTTGTTGGTATTGTCAAAGTGAAAATTATTTTTAACTAAGAGGCCAAATGTCTGCTTTTTCCAAGGGTAGATAAGTTGCAGGTCACCGTACCCTAGATAATCATCAATATTGGGATTGTTATCACTATCTATGCCTTCAAGGATTCTATACCATACTCTAGGGGCAATAATTAAACCTTCATATTGGAAAAAAGCTTTGGCATAAAGACGGTTCCAAGAGCGAGATTTCTCATTATCTTGACCGTTAGATTCGTGAAGTAGCCCAAATTTATAAGCTTTAAGCCATAGCGTCTTGATCAGAATTGGGGATGATCATAAAGATTTCTGGTTGATAGTTCGTTTCTCTAAAAGAGGGGTATTTGGTAGCTGTTTGCCACCATGAAGTTTGTGTATAGGCAGCAGAAATTGTTTCATCAAGTCCAAAAAAATTATCCAAAAGCTTTTTTTGAAAGCTTAGTTGAAATTTTGTTTCTTGATGCTTTCTGTTTTCGTGCGTTGTGCCATCGTAAGTTAGAGGAAGAAGATAATTTTTTTGATATGGCAAAATATCGAATGATTCAGTAAGCATTTGTCGCGCAGAATTTTCTGTTTCTTTATCCTTGTAGGATGCCAAAGCGTCACTATAAATTTCTTGTGTATGCTCAGCTGTTTTGATTTGATCGGCAAGGATGCTATTTTCCAAAGCACTATGGCGATTAGCTCCCAATGCAAGGGAAGCAGCTTTTTTATACCACTCAGATGAATGTTCTTTATCATTCTGCTCTTCATAAATCATACCGATTTGGTAAGCCGATAAGGCATCGCCATCATTGGCTTTTTGTGTTAATAACTCAAGATTTGTTGCCAAGAGCAATATGGGAAAAGAGGATATCACCATGCCCAAAATGAATTTTTTCATTTCAATAGATCCTTTTATAAATTATTTTGAGCGTGGTAAAAAAATTAATATTCGTAGTCAACGACTTTCGTGATGGTATTGATAGATTTTAAGTAGCTTACAATGGCTACATGTAAAGGATATGTGGCATAAAAGTTAAGAGCCTCTTTATCGGTTTTTAATATCTTGTTTATTTTGTTCTGAGTTGTCCTTAAATTTGAAAAATACAATATGTCTTACCACGAATACTCCTTGTGGTTTATAGCATTATAACGCATTAAAAGGGTAAAAATAATTTAATAGTGATTTAACAGAGAAAGCTTACTAGATAAAATCAAAAAAGGAAAAAAGCATGGGCAGATAAGGCATTGCTTGTTTGTGCTTTTTGTTCTAAGGTTAAAAAATCTGTTGCAAAATGTAAGAGAAAAAATTGTGATACAATAATCAATAATGAGATGTTTTTCAAATAGTTGCTTCTTTTAATAAATAAATTATGACGAATATTATGGGATAAAGATATGAACATTGTACAAAAAGGAAATTTGGCAGGTATTGCGGCGATTATTTTATGGTCAACGCTAGCCCTTTTTACAGTTTTAACTAACCAAATTCCGCCTTTTCAACTTACTGCTATGGCATTTAGTGTTGCTTTTTTGATAGGGCTTGGGTTATGGATAAAAGAGGGGAAAGGTATTCTTATTCACCTCAAAATACCCCTTAAGGTTTGGGTTTTAGGCATCTATGGACTTTTTGGGTACCATTTTTTTTATTTTATGGCGATTAAAAATGCTCCACCCCTTGAAGCCAATCTTATCAACTATTTATGGCCTCTTCTGATTGTGCTTTTTAGTGCTTTTTTACCTCACGAAAAATTGCGTTGGTTTCATCTTGTGGGCGCTATGTGCGGTTTTATTGGGGCTATTTTGCTCATTGGTTTTGGCAGGGAAGTGGGTTTTTCACTCTTACATGTAAAGGGTTATGCATATGCTTTGATATGTGCGGTAGTTTGGAGTAGTTATTCGGTGATGTCTCGTTATTTTGGTGCTATTCCTACGAGTGCAGTGGGCGGATTTTGTGGCGTGACAGCCTTGCTTTCTTTTGGGGCGCATTTGATATTTGAGCAAACTTATATGCCTACCATGCAAGAGTTTTTAGCAACACTTATTCTAGGTTTTGGGCCTGTAGGATTGGCTTTTTTTGTTTGGGATGTGGGGATGAAGCGAGGTGACATTAAGCTCATAGGGTCATTGTCCTATGCGACACCATTATTGTCGACACTTCTGCTGATTATTTTTGGATTGTCCACGCCCAGTCGTGTTATTTATTGGGCGTGTTTATTGATTGTGATGGGCTCTCTCATCTCTTCACTTCCTTTTTTCAAGGAGATGATTTTACGATTTAAAACTCGTAATCAACGACCTTTGTAACGGTGTTAATCGATTTTAAATAAGTCACGATGGCAACATGTACGGGATGTGATGCGTAGATTTTGAGTTCATCCTTGTTGTCAAAGTCACAACTTAATGCCATATCAAAGGCTCGCTCTTCGGGAGAAAAATTAAGTCCCACTTCGAGGTTTTTCATTCCCTCTATTTTGCCATTCATTCCCATGAAACGAGTTTTGATGTCTTGTTTATTTGCTTCAGAGTTATCCTCTAACTTGAAAAATACGATATGTCTAACCATCTATTGCTCCTTTTTGATTGATTGTAATGAAACGGTATGAAAAAGATATTACATCGTATGGGGTTGTTCAAAAATATAGCCTTGAAAAAAGTCAAAGGGTAGATTTTGAACACTTTTAAGCGCGGAGCGTGCATTGAGATGGGTAGCGATACTTTTTCCTCCACGCATGGCGGTCATTTCCAAAAGGGCTTTACATGTAGATATCATTTGCGTATCAATGCTCAAGTTTCGAACGATATCGCCGTGTATTTTGACAAAATCAATGCCATTTGTTTCAAAAGACTTTAAAACATAGGTATCGTGAACATTATCTAGTGCTATTAAAATGCCTACTTCTCGAAATTCTTGTGCGATTTTGACGATTTTTTCTATGTGTATTGGTTCATCACATTGAATTTCAAAGATAATAGAATGATGTGCAAAGCATTTTTTTAAGTAATCAACTCTTTGGTCATCTAGTAGGTCAAATGAAGAAAGATTGAGCGCTACTGGTTTATTTTGAGCCTTGGCAAGTGAGATGATTTTTTGGGAAATAGTTTGCAAAAGAAGGTCATAAAAGTTGCGTTCCCTTGCAATTTTGAGAAAAAGTTTTGGGGATTGTAATCCTTGATTGCATTCTAACCTAATCAACGATTCATAGTAAACTACGCAGTTTTGCCTGTCGACGATAGCTTGAAAATGGAGGACAATTTGCTCATTTTGAATAGCTTCAAGAAGCATTTTTTCGATTTTCTCTTCACTCTCTCCCATTAAAGTATTGGCAAATTCCGAGTAAGTGACAAAGAGTTGGTCTTCTGTTTTTGCCACAAGAAGAGCTTTTTGAGCCTTTTCAAGTGACTTGGTATGGTCAAAACTGATACCGATATGTACCTCTAAATCAATAGTCTTATCGCCAAAAGTATAGGTTTGGGCTTTGAGCACATCACACAGTGAAAAAATCACTTTTTCCATTTTGGCAAGTTCAAAAGGTGTGTCGAGTAAAAGGACAAATTGGTCATTTTCGAGGCGAAACAGTTCGGCTTCGTGTTGCTTTGAAAATGTCAAAAGAGCTTCCGAGAAAGCACACAATACAAAGTTTCCACCCTCATCGCTGTACTCAAGATTGATATTTTTAAACCCCTTGATGTCGACTAAAAAAAGTTTTGGATGTTTACATGTAAGGATATTTTCTGCAAATGCTCGAGAGGATTTGAGGTTGGTGAGCGCATCTATCATAGGAGTGCCTTTGCTTTTTCGTAGTCATTTGGAAAATTGAGGTTTAAAAATGGCTCATCGCTTTCAAAGCTGATATATTTTGTACTTATTTGCGCAAGGAGTGTGCGAATTTTATGCTCGTTTTGTTCAAGCATCGCAATGATTTTATCTTTGATACGAGGTCTATAGATGGCACAGAGTTGATGTGAACATGCTGGTGATTTTGCGATGAGCGCGTCAGTTTGGTCATCTAAGGCATCGTAGAGTTCTTGAAAAACTGCTTCAGTGACAAAAGGTGTATCCACGCTGAGTACACACACAGGCGTGTTGAATTTTTGAAAAATACTTAGAAGGGCAATGAGGGGAGATTGTGCTTCGTAAGTGCTAATGTCTTCAATAAAAGAAGCCTCAAAGCCAAATTTATCTTTAGTCCTCGTGCTTACATGTAAGCTTTGAAAAAGAGGGGTGAGTCTGTGGATTTGATACTGTGTGAGAGTTTCAAATCCACCAAAGGGAAGTAATGCTTTGTCACTTCCCATGCGTGAACTTTTTCCGCCTGCTATGATGACGCAAGGCAGAGGTATCATTACAAATCTCTTGGGTCTGCTATTTTTCCCATTACAGCACTGGCTGCGGCAACGGCTGAATTGGCAAGGTAAATCTCACTGCTTCTATCACCCATTCGTCCGATAAAGTTTCGATTTGTCGTGGCAACACAGCGCTCACCTTGTCCTAAAATACCCATATATCCACCTAAACATGCGCCACAAGTTGGATTACTAAACACAGCGCCTGCTTCGACGAAGATATCGACTAAGCCTTCTTTTTGTGCTTGTAAGGATATCTTTTGTGTCGCTGGTGTGATGATAAGTCTGGTCTTTCGTGCTACTTTTCGACCTTTAAGGATTTTAGCCGCAATGCGTAAATCGCCCAATCTACCGTTTGTGCAACTACCGATAAAGACTTGATCCACAGCCATATCATCTGCA
>JAQWCT010000086.1 GCA_028705785.1 Sulfurospirillaceae bacterium
CTGTAGAGTTCCTCACCCGCAGTCGTAAGCTTGATACCATTTTTTTTGCGATCTACTATTTGAACATCGAGATATTCTTCGAGTAATTTGATTTGTTGCGTTACCGCTGGTTGGCTAATGCCTAGCTTTTTAGAAGCTTTTGAAAAACTTTTTTCCCTCACAACGGTTAAAAAAGTTTCTATTTTTGAAAAGTCTTTCAACATTGAATTTGTCCTTGATTGTTTAAATTATTATAACTAAAAATAATAGTAAAAACAATAGATTTGCTTTACATGTAAGCTTAAACTTTTTTCGATATAATCATTAACTATTTATAGCAATAAGGAAACAGATGTTAGAGGGATTAAATGAAGCACAAAGGGACGCCGCAACATGTGTTGATGGACCCATCCTTATCTTAGCAGGTGCAGGAAGTGGAAAAACTAAAACAATTACAACCCGTTTGGCATATCTTCTCTCTTTAGGTATCGATCCTGCCAATACCCTTACGCTAACTTTTACCAATAAAGCAGCTAGTGAAATGAGGGAACGCGCTATTTCCATGATAGAAGAGAGTAGTTATCCTCCCTTATTGTGCACTTTTCATAAATTTGGATTGCTTTTTTTAAAGTTTCACATCGAAAAAATTGGTCGAAAAAATAGCTTTGTCGTCATTGACACTGATGATAAAAAAAGAATTTTAAAGAGCTTTAACACGACGGCTGAGCTTTCGACAGGAATGATTGCGAGCGAGATTTCCCGTTATAAAACTTCCTTGATTGACCCTAAAGTGGCGTGGGAAAAGGCGGAGCAAAAAAGTTATCAAGTCATCGCTAAACTGTATGAGCAGTATGAAAATTATATTCAAGACAACAACTTGGTCGACTTTGATGATTTGCTGGTATTGCCGTATAAAATTTTAAATGAAAATGAAGAGTTATGCCAAAAAACCAGCGAGCGATACAAATACATTATGGTGGATGAGTACCAAGATACCAACGAACTCCAATACAAGTTACTACGAAAACTCTGCTCAACGCATGAAAATCTTTGCGTGGTTGGTGATGATGACCAGAGCATCTATGGCTGGAGAGGGGCAAATATCAAAAATATTTTAGAGTTTCACGCCTCTTTCGATAATGTCAAAATCGTTAAATTAGAGAAAAATTATCGCTCCACCAATCAAATCCTCAAAGCTGCCAATGATTTGATAGAACATAATCGTGGTCGCATTGGAAAAGTGTTGGAAAGTACTAAGGGCGATGGTGTGGGTATCGAAGTGATGGACTCTCATGATGAAAATCAAGAGGCACAAACGATTGCTAAACGCATCAAGAAGCTTATTCAAAATGGCGCAAGTCCTAGAGATATCGCCGTGTTGTACCGCATTAACGCACTGAGCCGTTCCTTAGAAGAGGGGCTCAATAAAGAGCAAATTCCTTACAATATGGTCGGTGGTGTCAAGTTTTATGAAAGGGCAGAGGTTAAAGATGTCATTAGTTATCTTCGTGTGATTGCCAATCCGCACGATGACTTTTCCATCAAACGCATTATCAATCGCCCTAAAAGAGGACTAGGCAAAGTCACCATCGAAAAAATTATCAAATCTGCTTACGATAACAAACAATCCATTTATGAGTATATCTGTGAAAATGGCACTCAACTTGAAATAGATGCCAGTAAAAAAGCCTCTTTGGCACTCAAGGAATTTGTACAAAATATAGCGAATATTCAAGCCATTCAAGCCAATTCGACTTATGATATGGTAGATGCCCTTGAAGAAGCTTTTGACATTAAAAATTATTATGCCAACCAAGTTGATTCGTTGGAGCGCATCTCAAATATCGATGAATTTTATGGACTTTTCCGTGATTTTGTGGTGCAAAACCCTCATATGGGTGTGGATGATTTTTTAAATGAACTCGCCCTTCAAAGTGACCAAGACCAAATTGATAGTGAAAATATCTCTATTATGAGTATCCACGCCAGCAAAGGGTTAGAGTTTGAATATCTTTTTGTCATTGGACTAGAAGAGGGTTTTTTCCCTCTTATTGGAGATGGCAGTGACATTGAAGAAGAGAGACGCCTTGGGTATGTTGCGATTACACGAGCAAAAAAAGAGTTGACGCTTAGTTTTTCAAGCAGTCGTTTTTATAAAGGAAGACGAACAGAACTCACCAAAAGCCGTTTTCTGAAAGAAGCAGGGGTGTGTGAGGGGAGTTTGATTTTGGAAAAAACGACTTCGTTTCGTAAAGGTGATTTGATTAAACATAAAATCTTTGGTATGGGTCGAGTGACTGAGGTGAGCAAAGTTGGTCGAGAGTTTAAACTTCAGATTAATTTTGGGGGAACTAAAAGAGATATTTTAGCCTCCTTTGTAGAGAAAATCTAAATGAACAATCGCCTTTTTGTAGCTTATAAGCCAAGCAATATCTCTTCAAATTTTTTTCTCAGTCGTATTAAACGCGCTTACGGTGTTAAAGGGGCTGGTTTTTCAGGCACACTTGACCCTTTTGCCAAAGGTGTTTTAATCATTGCCTTTGGACAATTTACTAAACTCTTTCGCTTTTTGAAAAAAGCACCTAAAAGATACCGTGCAACGCTTTGGTTGGGTGCTTATAGTCCGACTTTGGATATTGAAAAAGTAGAAAGAGTGACCCAGATGATGCCTTTTGCGCCTATTTCAGTTGAGATAGCTACCAAGAGTTTTATCGGAGAACTCACTTATCTTCCTCCCAAATATTGTGCCAAAAAGATAGACGGAAAACGCGCTTATGATATGGCTCGAAAAGAGGAAGACTTTGAGCTTGAAGCTATCAAAAGTACGATTTATGATTGTAAAGTTATCCACTACAACCATCCTTTTTTAACTTTTGAGATCAGTATCTCGGAGGGTGGATATGTGCGAAGTGTGGGTGCCCTCATCGCGCAAAAGTTAGGATTTGAGGGAAGTTTAAGCGCATTAGAGCGTTTAAATGAGGGCGATTTTGTGTATGAGAATGAAAGAGAGCTTGACCCTTTGGATTATTTGGATTTACCCAACAATAGGTATTTAGGAAATATAGAAGATATGCGATTAGGAAGAGTGTTGGATGTGAAAAATTTTGAGATACAAGAAGAGGAAAACTATAAAATCGTTCATGAGGGATGGCTATCTGTTATTGAAATAAAAGAAAATGGAGTAGAATATCTACTCAATAATATACAATTAAGGTCGTAATATGTTGATACTGACACGAAAAATTGGCGAGGGCATTGTTCTAAATGAAAATGTCACAGTAAAAATTATTGATATTTCCAAAGGTATGGTCAAACTCGGTTTTGAAGCGCCTAAGGATATGTTGATTTTAAGAGAAGAACTACAACTTGCCGTTAAAGAAGCCAATACACTTGCGAGTCAAAGTGTAAGTGAGGGCTTATTGTCTGATTTGAGTAAGAAGTTAAAATAAATGACTCACAAAGCACATGCCAAGGTTAATATTTTTCTCAAAATCGTGGGGACACGAGGTGATTACCATGAGATTAATTCGCGTTTTATGTTGGTCAAAAATCTTTTTGATACCTTGTCTTTTGAACCAAAGCAAAGTGATGAGCCTTTCGAACTTGTAGGTGATTTTAATTGTGCCTTGAGCGACAACACGATTTATAAAATGTATTTGGCTTTGCAAAACAGTGGTTATGCCAAACAAGTCGATGAAGTGATGGCAAAATATGCTTTACATGTAAAGAAAAAAATCCCCACGGGTGCTGGTTTGGGTGGCGGAAGTAGCGATAGTGCAACTTTTTTAAAGATGATGAATCAAGAAGCAAAATTAGGGTTAAGTTTGCAAAAAATGCTTGAAATCGGTATAACTGTTGGTGCCGATGTGGCTTTTTTCATTTGTGGATACCACAGTGCCAATGTCAGTGGCATCGGCGAGAAGGTCGAAGAGTGGGATGAAAAATGGTTGGATATCGAAGTTTTTACTCCCGATATTGCGTGTAATACAGGTTTGGTTTATCGTACTTTTAGGGAATCATTTTTGCAAGAGACTGTAAGGGATAATGTTTTAAAAATGTCTTTTATGCGAAGTGAAGAGGTATTGAAGCAGTTTCCCAAAGAAGAACTCAATGACCTTTATTTAGCTTCTCTCAAAGCTTATCCTGAACTTTCTTTACATGTAAAGGATGGATTGTTTTTTAGTGGAAGTGGAAGTAGTTTTTTCAGAATCAAGGATGAGGTTAGTTAATGGGTGAAGCAGTAGCGAGAAATAAAAAAGCATATCATGATTATGAGATACTTGAAAAGTTAGAAGCAGGCATTGTTCTTCAAGGCAGTGAAGTCAAGGCCATTCGTCAAGGACGAGTCAATCTTAAAGACTCTTTTGTGCGTATCATCAAAGGGGAAGCGTTTTTACTCAATGCCCATATTTCGCATCTAAGTACGGTCAATATCCACTATGCACGCAGTGAGCGAACGGATAGAAAACTGCTTTTACATGCCAAACAGATTTTAAAACTTGATGGAAAAGTGGCAAAAGATGGCTTAACCATTGTGCCTCTAGCCATTTACTTCAATGCTAAAAATCTTGTTAAAGTAGAAATAGCCCTAGCAAAAGGAAAAAATTTGCACGATAAGCGGGAGGCTTTAAAAGAGAAAGACGCACAAAGAGAAACGCAAATTGCGATTAAAAATCATAGCTATAATGAGTAATTTAAAAAATATTTAGCGTAAATGGGTACAATCAGCGCTAGAATAATGTGAGGTAAAAGATGAAAAAATTACTAACTTTAATCAGTTTTTTTCTTATAGTGTTTTTTATGGGATGTTCTGGGGATATCAGTAAAGGTTCTGCTATTGTTAAAGAAACCTATAAAGAGGGCGAGAAGATAGAACTTAAAAGTGTTGCAGGGAGTAAAATCACCTTTTTGCGTAAAAATGGTGGATTTGTCATTGAAGATGATGAGGCTAAAATCGTCTTAATCGATATCTTTGGAACATTTTGTGCACCATGTCAAGAAGAAGCACCCTCTTTGATGGATCTTCAATTGCAAAATAGTGATGATGTTTTCTTGATAGGACTTAATTTCTTGGAAGAAGTGAGTGATGAGTATGTTGTTGAAAATTTTGCTTCCAAATACAATGCGTATTATTTTATCTCTAATGCGCCTCAAAATAAAAAGATAGTGGAAACAATCTTACAAGATATCCAGTACAAGTCAGCACTTCAAGTGCCTTTTAAGGTTTTACTCAAAGAGGGAAAATACCAAAAAGTGACAGATATCTATACCTCTAATCCAGAAAATCAGTTTTACATTGGCAAAGTAGGTCTTCATATTATTCAGCAAGATATTGATGCCATCAAATCGAAGTAAGGAAAAGCAGTTGCATAAATTGGAGCATGAGTTTGAGAATGAAACGATAGAAGATTATGAGGTTTCAAGCCCCAAATTGTATAAAGTTTTACTCTTAAATGATGACTATAGTAGTATGGATTTTGTCATCAAGGTGCTGATGAGCATCTTTCATCATAGCTTTGAAAAAGCAACCGATATTATGCTCAGTGTCCATGAAAGAGGAAGCGGTCTTTGTGGTATTTATACCCATGAAATCGCCGAAACCAAAGTAGCCCATGTGCGCAAAATGGCGAAAAATGAAAAATTTCCGCTTCGAGCCATCATGGAAGAGGAGTAAGAAATGGTAAGCCAAGAACTTAATTTTGTATTTAATGACGCAGTGGCTTATGTAAGAAAACATAGGTATGAATATATCACGGTTGATCATGTTTTTTTTGCTTTACTAGGCAATGACCAAATCGCAAAGATTTTAACCAATTGCGGGGCGAGTATTAATTTTTTATACCGCTCTTTGGAAAAATATTTTCTTGCAAATCCCCAAAATATTCCTGTTGATGAAAGCTATGAGCCATTAGAAACCGTAGCACTTTCTCGTGTTATCGAGTCTATGATGTTACATGTAAAGAGTGCAGGGAAGAGTGAAGCTACAGTTTATGACCTATTAATAGCCATTTTAGAAGAGACAAATGCTTTTTGTGTCTCTATATTGATGCAACAAGGAATTGATAGACTACAAGTGGTGGAAGAAGTGACATCGCTGAGTGAACCTCACGAAAAAGAGGACCTTGCTGGAGAAGCTGGTGAGAGTGCTTTGGAAAAATATACGATTGATTTGATAGAACTTTCCAAGAAAAAGCAGATAGACCCACTTATTGGAAGAGTGGAAGAGACACAACGCTTGATGCAGGTGTTGTGCAGACGAAAGAAAAATAATCCGCTTTTAGTGGGTGAACCAGGTGTTGGAAAGACAGCCATCGTCGAGGGTTTAGCGCAAAAAATCTGCGAAGAAGCAGTTCCCTCCATACTTCAAAATGCCTCTTTATATGCCCTTGATATGGGAGCTTTACTTTCAGGTACGAAGTATCGTGGCGATTTTGAGAAGCGACTCAAAGAGATTTTGGGAGAATTAGAAGCCAAAGAAAATGCTATCTTATTTATTGATGAGATTCATACCATCGTAGGTGCTGGTGCAACCAGTGGTGGTTCGATGGATTTATCTAATCTTCTTAAACCAGCCCTTGCATCGGGCAAAATCAGATGTATCGGGGCAACGACTTATGGAGAATTTAGAAACTTTTTTGATAAAGACAAGGCGCTTAGTCGAAGATTTGCCAAGATAGATGTGTTAGAGCCTAGTGTCGAAGACTCGTATTTGATACTCAAAGGGCTTAGAGGTAGTTATGAAAAACATCATGGGGTGAAGTATCCGCTTGAAGTCATTCGCTCTTCTGTTGAGTTAGCTAAAAAATATATCAATGATAAGTTTTTACCGGATTCTGCTATCGACCTTATCGATGAGGTAGGAGCGTCTTTTCACCTTTTGAAAAAGAAACGCAAAGTCGTTGAGATAGCAGATATTGAAAATATCCTTGCAAAAGTTGCCAATATCCCCAATCGTCACATCGCCTCAGATGAAAGTGCTGTGATGTTCCATTTAGAAGAGAAGCTCAAAGCTAAAATCTTTGGACAAGACAAAGCCATCGAAGCGATAGTCAAAGCCATCAAACGCTCTCGTGCAGGCCTTGGCAATGAAACGGCACCCATTGGGTCATTTTTATTTGCAGGGCCAACGGGTGTAGGTAAAACAGAAGTTGCCAAACAACTAGCCTTTGAACTCGGTGTTCATTTTGAGCGATATGACATGAGTGAGTACATGGAAAAACATTCCTTAAGTAGACTCATAGGTGCACCTCCTGGGTATGTGGGTTATGATGAGGGTGGACAGCTTAGTGAAGCCATTAAAAAGCATCCTTTTACGGTTTTATTGTTAGATGAGATTGAAAAAGCACATCCTGATATGTTGAACATTTTATTGCAAATTTTTGATAGTGCAACACTCACCGATAACAATGGCGCTAAGATAGATTTTCGCAATGTCATCATTATTATGACGTCCAATCTTGGAACAAAAGAAGCCCCAACAATGGGCTTTACTAAAACGGAAACTTCACGAACGGATCATGCTATCAAAGACTTTTTCTCGCCTGAATTTAGAAACCGTTTAGATGATGTTATTCATTTTGCGAGTTTGAGCCAAGAAGTGATGATACATGTCGTTGATAAACAATTGAACGAATTGATGGAACAACTCAAAGATAAAAAAGTAACCATTGAAGCAAGTTTAAATGCTAAGAAATATTTAGCCAGTGAAGGTTATAGCAAAGAGATGGGTGCACGAGTTATGAAAAGAGTTATCCAAGACTTAATTAAAACGCCTCTTTCCGAAGAAGTTCTTTTTGGAAAACTCAAAAATGGCGGCGTGTGTAAAATAGACTATAAAGCCAAAAAATTGGTATTTGAATACCTTGATACCAAAGCTTAACGACAACAATTATATCTTTCCCCATCCCAGCCTTGCCACAAAAGAGGGGCTTTTGGCTTGGGGTGGAGATTTAAGTGTTGAGCGCCTTTTAAGTGCCTATGAAAAAGGTATTTTCCCTTGGTTTAATCCAGGTGACCCTATCCTTTGGTGGTCTCCCAATCCTCGTTTAGTGCTTTTCCCTAAAGAGATTAAAATCACCCAAAGTTTACGCAAAAGTATGAAGCATTTTGAAGTGAGATTTGATGAAAACTTTGAAAAGGTGATGCGTTTATGTCGTGATGTGAGGGTTGAAAAAGGTCAAAATAGTTGGATTTTTGATGAAATGATAGAAGCCTATAAAGCTTTACATGTAAAGGGTTTTGCCCATAGTGTCGAGTGTTACTATCAGGGCGAATTGGTGGGTGGACTTTATGGCTTGTATTTGGGTGGAATGTTTTGTGGAGAGTCGATGTTTTCAACACAAAGGGATGCTTCCAAAGCTGCCCTTGTGGCTTTATGCGAAAAAGTTATAAGCCTAAATGGTGATTTTATTGATTGTCAACTTCCCACGACACATCTTAAATCCATGGGTGCAGTGGAAATAAGCAGAGATGTTTTTTTGGAGATGATTCAAAAAACACTTGAAAAAAAAGTCAATTTTTGGAAATAAGGAAATTTTATAAAAAAAAGGATATTATGGACTCTTGCAAAATGCGGTGAGCGATTTTATCGCTTAGGTTCAAACTTTTAATTTTATTTTAATTTTTCACTCTCTTTATGGAAAACAAAAAATGGAAAACAAAAGGATGGAAAACAATGGGAAGAATCTATCTTCTCTGGAAAACAAAGAAATGGAAAACAAACAATGGAAAACAAGCTTAGCGCAGTTTCTGTGCAAAACAACTCACACTACTTGTTTACAAGTGAAGTCGTAAGCCCTGGACACCCAGACAAATGTGCCGATATCATCGCTGATAGCATCGTTGATGCTTTATTGATTAAAGATAAAAATTCGCGTGTTGCGAGTGAAGTTTTTGTTGCTGGAAAGCATGTCATTATCGGTGGGGAAGTTGCGACTAAAAGTATTCTCTCATTTGATGATTATGAAAAAATCGTTAAAGATGCGCTGTGCAAAATAGGGTATGATGGCAAATCAGCTTTTACCAAAGAGCAGTGTCTTCATCCAGATGAGATCAAAGTTCAAGTACTTCTCAATCAACAATCAAGCGATATTAACCAAGGTGTTGACCAAGAATCTGGTGAAATTGGTGCTGGAGATCAAGGTATTATGTTTGGTTTTGCATCCTCTGAAACGGCTGATTTTATGCCTGCGGCGATTTCGTACGCTAGAATGTTGTGCGATAAAGTCTATAATTATGCGCTAGCCCATAACCACAAACTCGGCGTTGATATTAAAACCCAAGTAACGGTGGATTATGGTAATAAGAAAAATTTTGAAGAGTGCAAGCCTCAAAAAATCCACACTATTGTTGTCTCAGCTCCATCAAATGAGCATCTTCCTATTGAAGAAGTAAGAACACTTATCAAAGGTTTGATTGACGATACAGGACTTCCTACTGAACTGTATGACCCAAAAGATACGATCATCCATATCAACCCAACGGGTCGTTATGTTAACCATAGTTCACTACATGATTCAGGACTTACAGGCCGTAAACTCATTGTTGATAGTTTTCGA
>JAQWCT010000087.1 GCA_028705785.1 Sulfurospirillaceae bacterium
GGGGTTATCGTCATGCTGATGTCGTACAGGGTAAAGGTGAAATATCCATGCGTGGAGATATCGTCGATATTTTCCCTATCAATATGGATAATGCTATTCGCTTAAGTCTTTTTGATGATGAAGTCGAAAGTATTCGTTTTTTTGACCCCGCAACGCAAAAAAGTGACAAAGAAGAATTAGAATCTATTGAGATATTTCCTGCGCTTTTCGCTCTTGATATGGGGCGTTTTACCCAAATTGAAAGAACCATATCGTCTTTAAAAAGCGATAGTTTTACCAAAGATATTCATGCTCTTGGGCTATGGGCATTAGGTGAACATGCTCAAAGTTACACCGATACTTTTAAAACTTATCTGACCCAAAATGCTTCCTTAGAGCTTGGAGAAATAGCCTATTTTGATGAGGCAGGTGCTCAAAAACTCTCAAGTCTTCTCGTGATAAATGAAGCAAAAAGCTATAAAGAGATTAGTCCCTCCAATGTCAAAACCTTTGTCGAACTTCATAAACAAAAAAAGATTAGGATTTTAGCCAAAAATGAAGTGATGCTCAAAATGGCTGAGCTTGATAGCAAAGATTTTAAATTTATTAATAGCGATTTAATCGTCAATATTATGAGCTCAGAAGAGATTATCCTCTCTTTAAATAAACCACTTCAAAAAATACGCAAAAGAAATGCCAATATCATTCTAGATGAGCTTAAAAATGGCGATTTTGTGGTGCATGAAAACTATGGCATAGGTGTTTTTAAAGGACTTCTCAATACCACAGTATTGGGTGCTACCAAAGATTTTGTGGTCATTGAATACTTGGGTGATGATAGACTGCTTTTGCCTGTGGAAAACTTACATGTAATCGACAGATACATCGGAGAAAGTGGTGGTTTAGTCAGTGTGGACCGTCTTGGAAAGGGTAGTTTTCAAAAGCTCAAATCTAAAACGAAAGAGCGACTTTTAGAGATTGCGGGTGAGATTATCGCTATTGCAGCTAAAAGAGAGATGATTGAATCTTTACGATTTGAAGTATCACCATTGGAAATGATGCAATTTCAAAATGATGCAGGATTTACCTATACCGATGACCAAAGCAAAGTAGTTTCGCAGATACTAGAAGATTTTGGTAGTGGAAAAATGATGGATCGACTTCTTAGTGGGGATGTCGGTTTTGGTAAAACAGAAGTTGCTATGAATGCTATTTTTGCGACAGTCCAAAGTGGTTATCAAGCGATTTTAATCGCACCTACAACGCTTTTGTGTTCACAGCATTTTAAGAGTTTATCCGCACGGTTTGCGAAGTATGATATACGCGTAGAACAGTTAGATAGATTTACTTCCGCCAAACAAAAAAGTGTGATTATCGAAGATTTGAAAAGTGGAAAATTACAGATTTGTGTAGGAACTCATTCTTTGTTTGATGTTGCGTTGAAAAATCCAGCACTGGTCATTTTGGATGAAGAGCATAAATTTGGTGTCAAACAAAAGGAAAAACTTAAAAATTTACGCGAAAATGTCCATATCCTCTCAATGAGCGCAACCCCGATTCCACGAAGTCTCAATATGGCATTAAGTTCCATCAAACAGTATTCACAACTCTTAACTCCACCTAATGATAGAGAAGATATTCGCACTTTTGTGAAAGAATATGATGAAAAAGTCATTAAAGAAGCTGTTTTAAGAGAGCTTAGACGAGGTGGACAAATCTTTTTTGTGCATAACCGCATTGCGACGATTGAGGCTAAGAAAAAAGAGCTTTTGAGTATGATGCCAAACTTACGCATTTTGACACTTCATTCTGAAATCAGTGCCAATGTTACCGAAAAAGAGATGATGGGTTTTGAAAATAAAGAGTACGATATGCTTCTTAGTACCTCCATCATCGAATCGGGTATTCATATCCCTAATGTCAACACGATTATGATTGATTCAGCGGATCATTTTGGTATGGCAGATTTGCATCAACTACGAGGTCGAGTAGGGCGTTCACGAAGGCAAGGGTATTGTTACTTTTTAGTCAAGGACAAAGAAGTGCTTTCCGAATCTGCTAAAAAAAGATTAATTGCTTTAGAGTCAAACTCTTATCTTGGCAGTGGTTCTGTTTTAGCGTATCATGATTTAGAAATCAGGGGTGGTGGTAACTTGGTGGGTGAAGCACAAAGTGGGCATATCAAAAATATAGGTTATTCACTTTACCTTAAAATGCTCGAAGATGCCATTAATTCACTCTTGGGAAAAAGCCCTATTGCCTCAAAAGAGGTTGATATTAAGCTTGCCATTAGTGCTTTTATTAGCGATGCTTATATCGTAGAAGATAGATTGCGTTTGGAGCTTTATAGAAGACTGAGTAAGTGTGCAAGTGTGCATGAAGTTTTAGAGATAGAAGCTGAGATGGTAGATCGTTTTGGAAAGATAGATGTGTCAACGAAACAATTTTTAGAGCTTATTGAGATTAAAATATTAGCAGCCAGTAAAGAAATCGCACTTATCTCCAATTATGGGCAAAATATTACAGTCAAATACCATGATGAGAAAAAAATACTTCTCCAATCTCGCAGTAAAGATGATGATGATTTAATAGCTTCGGTGTTAAATCATTTGAGAGGAAAATAGGTGAAAATAGGATTTATAGGCGATATTGTAGGCAAACCAGGGCGAGTGATGCTAGAGTCAAATCTGAGAAAGATTCGCCAAACATACGGCTTAGATGTGGTCGTTGCCAATGGTGAAAATGCTACGCATGGTTTTGGACTTAGTGCTCAAAATGCTCAAGAACTCCTTAAATATGGTGTTGATATGATTACGGGAGGAAACCACTCTTGGGATAAAAAAGAGATTATTCCTTTGCTTGCATCATTGCCAATTTTGCGTCCCTTGAACTATCCTGATGGTGTAGCAGGAAGTGGTGTTGGTTTCTTACATGTAAAGGGTGAAAAGATTGCAATTCTTAATGTCATGGGGCATTTTAGTATGCCTATGGTCGAAAATCCTTTTATTACCATCAAAAAAGCTGTTGAGGATTTGCATGAAGAGGGTGTCAAAACCATACTCATTGACTTTCATGCAGAAGCGACCTCGGAGAAAAGAGCGATGCACATGATGCTTAAAGGCAAAGTGAGTGCGATTATGGGGACACACACGCATGTGGGTACGGATGATCTTATCATTGAAGAGGGTACTTGTTATGTCAGTGATGTGGGTTTGAGTGGATGTCGGGATAATGTGATTGGGATGGATAAAGATGCTCCTTTAAAACGCTTTTTAACAGGGCTTCCTGCAAGCCTTGAGATACCCAAAAAATGTAAAAAAATACTCCAAATGGTGATTTGTGAGATATGTGATGGCAAATGTATCAATGCCTTTAAACTACGCGTTTATGATGATAAAGAAGAATTTTTCATCCAGAAGGCATTTTGTGAATAGCTTTGAATTGCTTGAGGCACTTCAAAAAAACAACGCTTTAAAAACACTTCGTGACCCTCTTTGGTGGCCTCGTTCATGCTCGTTTTGGGTGATTGTTGGCGTGATTTTGACACAGCAAACTAAATGGGAAAAAGTGGAACTTAGTTTGGAGAATCTAGAAAAAGCGAGCATTGATAGTTTAGAAAAGCTAGCATTTTCAGATGAATTTTTTCTCGCAACTCTCATTAATCCCAGTGGATTTTACAATACCAAAGCCCATCGACTTAAAACCTTATGCAAAGCAATCGTGGAAGAGTTTGGAAATTTTGAAGATTTTTGCCTTAGAGTAGATAGAGATTGGTTACTCGCGCAAAAAGGCATTGGAGAAGAAAGTGCTGATTCTATATTGTGCTATGCTTGTGGAAGGGAAGTGATGGTTGTAGATGCTTATACAGCACGGTTACTTTTCGCATTTGGCTATGAATTTGATGACTATGCGTCGATTCAATCGTGGTTGGTTGAGGGGATTTTGCACAATTATCATAAATTTGAAAAGGCTTCATTAAATGAAATTTACGCGCTTTTTCATGGAGAAATAGTGGAATTTTGCAAAAAAAATAGTAAAGGGAAAGTAGTCAATGTAGATGTGTTGGGCTTTTAAGCCCAACATTGTTTTTTAAAGTGAATGCTCTTTCTTATAAGCAACAATCATGCTATAGGCTTCGTCTTTAAGTCTTAATTTTTCTTTTTTCATCGTCTCAAGTTCTAAATCCGTTAGATGCTCACGACCCTCTTCAACATCAGTGATTTTTTGGTCCAATTCATTGTGTTTTTCAAAAATTTTTGCAAAATGTGCATTGTCAATTTTTATTTTTGAGATAATCTCTCTGTATTCGTGTAACATTTATTCTCCTTTATTGTTTGTTTTATTGTACCAAAAAGTGCTTAACTTTACGACTAAGTTCGATAGTCTGCATTGATTTTGACATACTCATGTCCTAAATCACATCCGTAAGCAGTAAATGAAAAGTCACCAATTCCTAGGGCACAGTGAATTTTGTAAGAAGCTTTTTGCATAATTGCTGCTGCTTTTTGCTCTGTTTGAGCATCTAGGGAGCGCTGATTTGCATTGTAAATCAAAACATCATCATAATGAATCACCAGTGTTTCTTCATTACATGTAATGCCACTTGCGCCAATGGTTGAGGCAATTCTTCCCCAATTGGGGTCTTCCCCAAAAATAGCTGTTTTAACCAATAAAGAGTTACTAAGAGCTTTAGCCGCTTTTTGCGCCTCTTCCAAAGTTTTTGCGCCACTGACTTCAAAAGCAACAACTTTCGTTGCACCTTCTCCATCTTTGACAAGCATCAAACTAAGCTCTTTGGTGAGTAAGTTAAGGGCTTGTGTAAAAGCTTCTTTGTTATAAGCGTTACTCTTTTTTGAACTAAGCAGTAAAACCGTGTCATTAGTTGAAGTATCTCCATCAACACTGACAGCATTAAAAGAGAGTTCCACGGCTTGAGGCAAAAGCTCATCCATATCGGCTTTTGAGATGTTAGCATCGGTGAGAATAAAGCACAGCATAGTTGCCATAGCAGGATTGATCATCCCAGCACCCTTGCAAATAGCCGCAATATGAAAATATTCACCATTTTCAAGTTCAACTTTTAAACAAATCTCTTTTTTAAAACTATCCGTTGTCATAATCGCAGACGCGGTAGAATGCGAGTTTTTAGATTCAAAATCAAACTGTGGAAAAGCCAAAGCTATTTTTTCTACATTAAGGCGATAACCGATAACACCGGTAGAACTCATGATAGGATTTTGTATTTTTGGATAAGAAAGTCCCAGTTTATCAAAGAGTATATCAATATCTTCAATACCTTTTTGACCTGTCATAGCATTGGCATTTTTAGCATTCATCAAAATAAAGTTTGTTTTAAACCCTTTGGGATAACGCAAAAAATGTTTGATGGGAGCGGCTTGAAAGACATTGGTGGTAAAAACAGCTGAAACATCGCAAGGCTCATCGGTGCGAATAAATGCTACATCTTCTTTGCCATTTGGTTTAAATCCAGCATGAATACCTTGGGTAAAAAAACCTGCAACATTATCTAAACCATTTTTGAGAGGAAGTATTGTAAACATTGTAAACTCTTTAGATTTTTATTGAGTGAAGTGGTTGGGTAGAACGGTCTAAAATTTCTCCAAAGTATGGAGAAATTTTAATCGTTTTTCTTCATTGTACGAAGCGTTGAAGCAGCAATTCTAATTTTCTGTGTTGTTCCATCTTCTAAAGTAACTCTGACAGTTCTTAGGTTTGGAAGAAATCTTCTTTTAGTTTTGTTGTTCGCGTGGCTCACATTGTTTCCAGACATAGGGCCTTTTCCAGTAATAGCGCATCTTCTTGCCATAATCAATATCCTTAAAAATTTTCGTGAATTATACATCAAAAAAGCAAAAGAAGTGCTTAATTAATGCGAAGGGTGATTATATCTAAAATTTTATAATTTTTGCTATAATCGCATTGAACTTTTACAAAAAGGCTAAAAATGTTAGTTGCTCCCAGTATTCTCTCCGCTGATTTTGGAAATCTTAAAGCAGAAATTATCGCTATTTGTGAGGCTGGCTGTGATTTAGTGCATGTTGATGTCATGGATGGTCATTTTGTTCCCAATCTTACCATTGGACCTGTTGTAGTAAGTGCTGTTGCAAAAGCGGCTACCAAACCTCTTGATATTCATTTGATGGTTGAAAACAACACTTTTTTTGTCGATTTGTTTGCACCTCTTAAACCAAAATATATCTCATTTCATATAGAAGAAGAAAAACATCCTCATCGCTTGATTCAAAAAATACGAGATTATGGCATTTCACCTGCTATCACGCTCAATCCTCATACTTCACTTTCCAGTATTGAATACCTTTTGGAAGACCTCGATATGGTACTTCTTATGAGTGTCAATCCTGGATTTGGTGGACAAAAATTTATCCCAAGTGTGCTTGAAAAATCTGCAAAACTTAAAGAGATGATTTTAAAACGCAACACTCAAACACTGATTGAAGTGGATGGTGGTGTGAATGATAAAAACATTTTAGCGCTTAAAAATGCAGGTGTTGATATTGTTGTAGCAGGAAATTTCGTCTTTGGCTCATCTGATTATAAAAAAGCAATAGATTCATTGCATGTGGGTTAAAATCTGCGGTATAACGAATGTAGATGATGCTTTGTACGCGCTATCTTGCGGTGCCAATGCTTTAGGTTTTGTTTTTTATCCCAAGTCTCCTCGCTATATCACCCCTCAAAATGCTCAAAAAATTGCCAAGCAATTACCTTTACATGTAAAGAAAATTGGACTTTTTGTAGAAGTCACCCCTGATGAAATAAACCTTACATGTAAGCTTGCCAAAATGGATATAGCGCAGATTCATTTTGAAGTGGATGATGCTTTTTTGAGAGCGCTTAAAGTGCCTTATCTTCGAGTTGTTAGAGCCAAGGAAGAAACCGATGTAGAAAAATATTCAGGTACACTTCGCCTTGTAGATGCGTTTGTAGAAAGTTTTGGAGGTGAGGGGAAAAGGCTTGATTTATCATGGTTTACGAAGAGTGATAATAACAATATCATCTTAGCTGGAGGCCTTAACCCTGATAATATTGTAGGGCTAAAAGCTTTAGGCTTTTATGGTGTAGATGTTAGCAGTGGTGTTGAAAAATCTAAGGGTATTAAAGACCACGAGAAAATGAAAGCATTTATCCAAAGGGCAAAAGCGTGAGATTGGTCGATGGATTTATCCAAAAAATTGTGCAAAAGCCTATTTTTCATAAAGAATTTTTTGCTAAGCTCAAAAGTTTTAAAGATATGGAAGATATTGATGTCGAAGAGATTGAAAATCTCCGTCTTTTGGGGCTTCCCATCACAAAGTATAATAATTATGCCTTTACCCTTGAAACGCTCTCCACAAGTATAAGTGAGCAAAAATTTTGTATTGTGGATATCGAAACCAATGGTAGTAAACCAAGTATGGACCAGATTATCGAGATAGGCGCTGTGATGATTCAAGGAGGCAAAGAGATTGGGCGGTTTTCTTCATTAGTCAAAGCCGATATTTTACCAGATTCCATTGCTCAACTTACGGGAATCTCACTCAAAGAACTTGAAGATGCACCCTCTTTAAAATCTGTTTTAGAGTCTTTTAGGCTTTTTCTCAAAGATGCTGTTTTTGTGGCACACAATGTCAATTTTGACTATTACTTTATCTCCACTTCTATGGAAAAAGCTGGGTTTGGACCTTTGTTAAATCGAAGATTGTGTACCATTGACCTTGCACGAAAAACGCTTGAAGCGCCTAAATATGGCTTAGGTAGCTTAATGGCACATCTTGGGTTTTCATTTGAACATCATCACCGAGCCTTATGCGATGCACAGGCGACTGTTTTGATTTTGCTTAAATGTTTAGAGCATTTACCTGAGGAAATCATCAGCGTTGAGGAGCTTATATTTTTTGCCAAACCCAATCAAAAGCGAAAAAAAGCAAAAAAAGAGAAAAAGACACCTACAGATACGACATCATAAATTTGACATAATTCGTGGCTGATTTGTACAAAGAAGCGACTTCATCATCATTTAATTCTCTGATAAATTTTGCAGGATTTCCCATAATTAAAGAACGAGGAGGGAATTTTTTATTTTTAGTCACGAGTGAACCGGCTCCTACGATAGACTCTTTTCCAATAACCGCCCCATCAAGTATAGTCGCACTCATCCCTATCAAACAAGCATCTTCCACTACGCAACCATGAAGCATCACGCGATGCCCCACGGTAACATTGTCTCCGATGATAGTTGGGAAGCCATCGCTTCTATTCTCACGAGTGTAATGCGTGACATGAATCATGCTTAGGTCTTGAATATTGGTGTTTTCACCGATGGAAATGCTGTTCACATCACCGCGTACAACACATCCAAACCAGATGGAACTTCCACTGCCAATACTCACTTCACCGATGATATCAGCACTCGATGCTACAAAAACATTCTTAGCAATACAAGGGCTCATCCCTTGATAGGTCATAATCACCTAGCTTTCCTTAAACAATCGCTTCGCCAACTTTTCAGCTTTGTGCGAAGTCGTGTCTTTCTTTTGTGCTTTATAGATTTTATTCATATAATCTTCTAAAATCGTGTGGTTGTTGATAGAACGCTCTTCCCCACAATCGACTTGGGTGTACTCTCCATCACTTCCAAGTGTCCAACTTAGAGCGTTGTCACCTAGTTGGAGTTGAAGTATCTCAAAAATCTTTTGTTGGAGTTGACGATCAAAAATAGGTGTCATGAGCTCAAGGCGGCGTTCTAAGTTTCGTGGCATCCAATCTGCACTTGAGATGAAAGTACTTGGCTCGCCATGCTTAAAGTAAAAAATCCTTGCATGTTCTAGGTACTTTCCAATGATGGATTTAACCCTAATCGTATCACTAATTCCAGGAACGCCAGGGCGTAAACAACAAATACCTCTTGCAATTATATCGATTTGAACACCTTGTGATGAAGCATGATAAAGAGCTTTTATCACATCAGGATCTACTAAAGAGTTCATCTTCACAATGATGCGTCCCTCGCTTCCCATTTTCGCCTCATTGCTAATTAATGCAATGACTTTAGGCTTAATTTGGGTAGGAGACATAGAGAGTGTGTCAAGCTTTTTATTTTTAGAAAAGCCTGAGAGGATGTGAAAAAACATCGTGGTATCTTTAGCAAATTCTTCTTTACATGTAAAGAAACTAGCATCTGTATAAACCTTTGCAGTGGCACCATTGTAGTTACCTGTGCCTAGGTGCATATAAAATTTGAGTTTACCGTCTTCTTCTTGACGAATAACTTGAGCGACTTTAGCATGAACTTTAAATCCTGTGATGCCATAAACCACATGCGCTCCAGCTTGTTCTAGCGCCTTTGCCCAATGTAAGTTGTTTTCCTCATCAAATCTGGCTTTAAGTTCTACCACGGCTGTGACTTGTTTACCATCATTTGCCGCATCAATCAAGGCTTGAACGATTTGTGAATTTTTCTCCACACGGTAAAGTGTCATACGAATGGAGACAACTTTAGGGTCTTTAGATGCTTCTTTGATGAGTTTTAA
>JAQWCT010000088.1 GCA_028705785.1 Sulfurospirillaceae bacterium
TTACGCCACACCACTAAACCTAAATCCAGGCTGCCATAGACCATAACCTGCGTTCATAAAACTTTTTGCACCAAAAAGCGCATGATCTTTCATAAACTTGTCATCATCAGCCGCTTCCCACTCCGCATCTTTTGCGACTTGTAAAATAAACGGTTTAAGCGGTTTTGATGTGTCCAAGATATACCAATCCATACCCGTAATCTCAGGCAAGATAAGATAATCCAGCATTTTATAGGTCGTATTTGTTTCACCGCCGGCTTTATACTCTTTGGTAAGTGCATTTACCACATTTGCAAGATTCGCCGGGCCGCAAACAAGAAGATTCGGTTTAACGCGTAAAGTCTTTCCTTTTGGGTTTTTAATCGTACCCATAAACGTAATTCCAGCGATAATGTTGTCGCTGTTCAATACGCCATTGCCTTCATTGGCATAGGTATCTGTGCCGACAGCATGGTCTGTCGCAAAGAAGGCTTTACCGTCGTAACAAAGACCGGTTGTACCGGCTAAAAGCACCGTTGCGACAAGCTCGCTTCCAAAAAGCTTGCAGTTTTGCGCCATTTGTTCGATCGCCGGTTTGTATAGACCTACCTTATCGTATTCGATATGTAGACGTGGTACCGTTACAGATGCCTCAAATAGCTTGTTTTTAAGGCTATAGCCAAAATCTTGCAATGCTTGAACATCACGCGCACCCACCCACTCTTTCATGTTGGGGAAATTGCCCAACCAAACATAGTCTTCAGAAAGGTCTTGAGAATCCACAATCGTTGCTAATTTTTTAGCTTCGGCTTGTGTATCATTAAAAGTTTGTTGGAAAATAGCTTTATACCCTACGGCGGTTTCTTCAAAGCTTGCCATTAGTTTGCTCCTTTTGTTTTGAGGTAAGCCTCTTCGCTAAGATTTAGCATTTTGGCGACATTTTTCTCAGAATCGCTAAGCGATTTTGAACCATTATTGTTTTCTTTAAGCGTTTTCATCTCGCCAAATTTTGCAACGAGGGTTTTCATCTCGCCAAATTCTGTTAAGAGTTTGTCGTTTTGTTCTTTAAGTGCTTTCATCTCAGCGGCTTGTGTATCAGCACCTGTAGTATTTACTTCAAGAGTTGTTCCTTTTTTAAAAGTTTCAAGCTCTTTTTTAAGTGCATCGTTGCTCTCTTGTAGCTTCTTGTTTTCTTCTTTTAGTTTTGCTAATTCGTCCAAGATTTCCTCCTCTTTTTTGTTAATCTCGTTATTTAAAAGGTTTGGGCGATTGACCAAACCAACACTGTCTAAGCCTATAACCGTTCTATTATCTCCCATGTCAAAGACAGGGCTTAAGTAGCGATAGCTTTTATTTTCTGCAAAAGTTTTCCCTTTTGGTGTCCACTCAATAGAAGCATAGATACCATCCTCTCGTACCTCAAAACCATCTTTTGCAAACCATGCCAAGGCTTCACCAAAGCTGTGGTTTTCATCAAGTACGATGTGAAGACCATTTCGCTCGATAGATGCTAGAAGCATTTCTCCATCTATTCTAAAGTTTCGACCGTCATATCCGATAACATCTCCTACTGGGGTAACTTTTACTTTTTCACCCTCCTTAAAATTGAGTTCTAAGAGAGCTTTTAGTCGTGCTCCTTGTGTCATTGAGACTCCTAACTTTTTGCTTATTTGATACTGGCATTGTAAAGGTTTTAGAAGTTGCAGTCACTCCAAATACGGGGATTTGGAGTGACTTAAAAAAAGTTTCGTATTAAAGTTTCATAAACATAAAGCGAAGCGGTAATCCCTACAAGAAGGAGTCACGGATGAAAGCCACACATGAACAAATGAAGCAACTCTTTATTGAGGGTAAAAACATTACTGACATAGCAACATACCTACATGTAACACGTCAAACCATTTATGCTGCCAAAAACAAAGACTTTAAAAATGGCGTTGACTGGGATGAGTTACGCCTTGCAAAGTTGCAAGATGTAGCAGGGGTAAAAATGAGTGAGAAAGCCTTTCTAGGCTCTTTGATTAAAAGCTACGAAGAAGCGCTTGAGGGGTTAAATGCTTTAGAGCCTAAAGAGCGATTAATGCTTACGACACAATATGCACAAGCTTACTATAGGCTCAAAGCGCCCTTAAAAACAGACTGTAAGGCACAAGTCTTTGAGGCGATAACAACCAGTATTTATAAAATCAGTGAGATGGCGCTTGAGGAAGACAATAAGGTAGTTATCGAATTTCTTAGTAAACATTCTGAAAAAATCGTGCAGCGTTGTATGAGTAATGTTAAAGGAAAATCGTGAGCTCAAAAGTAGATATAGATGCATTAAAAGCGCATCTTAAAAATCTCCCTAGACTGAGCGATAAAGACAGAGATGCTCGTATCAAAAAAGCGAGTGAAGATTTTGAGTATGCCGTACAAACGTACTTTCCTCATCACATAGACTACTCTAAAAAAGAGACTTCAAAGTTTAGAAAATGGTGTTATAAAGAGCTACCAACCCTACTTGACAAAGAGAAAAAAATAGATGGTGAAGCCTATCGTGGTGCGGCAAAAACCACAATGATAACCCGTCTTTTAACGCTTTGGCAAACTGCTATAAGAGGGAAAAAAAAGCATGGTGCGATTATATCTTCTACCATTGAGGTAGCGTTAGAGTCTTTAGATGTTATCAAAACAGAGTTAGAAGAGAATGAAAACCTCATTAGTGACTTTGACATTATTATAGGTGAGAAGCTAGAAGAGAGCTGGACAACAGGCGAGATTGTCTTTAGCGCATGTGGGATACTTATCCGCATTAAAGACTTTGGTGCAGGTAAAAAAATAAGAGGTGCAAACTGGAGAGCACATCGCCCTGATTGGATTGTATGTGATGATATTGAAAATGATGAGAACGTAGAGAATAAAAGCCAACGAGACAAACTTTATAAGTGGTTTATTAAAGCCATCATGAAATTACCATCTCGTAAAAGTACGACCTATAACATCATTTATATTGGTACAAAGCTACATCATGACTCTGTACTTTCACGTATTCAAGGCCGTGTGGATTTTGTACATTTTAGCTACCCACTGGTTATCACTTTTCCTTTAAATATAGACCAAATTGATAAGCACCACCTCAAAAAAAGTGATATCAAAGGAATGGTGCTAGATGACCCAAGCCTTGATGCGATGGAACTACTCAAAGAGTACCTTGAAGACAAAGATAGCTTTATGTCCGAGTATCAAAACCAACCACTCTCTCAAGAGGGACTTACGTTTGGAGAATATGTAACGCATAGTGAAACACCCCTGTGCGATGCATATTATATTGGGATTGACCCTGCGCTGGGGAAAACAAAAGGCGATTATTTTGGGGTTACTGTCTTAGGATATTACGCCCCACTCAAACGCTTTTTTTCGAGAACATGGATGTACCGCATCAAAGCCACCTCCATGATAGATAAGCTTATTTGGCACTATAAACAGGTTGCCACGTTGGAGAGGCCTATCAAGATTGCTATTGAAATCGTACAGTTCCAGGAGTTTTTTAAAGACAGGCTTATTGAAAAAGCCAAAGAAGAAAACATCCATCTCCCTGTTGTTCCTCTAAACAATGCAGGTGTGCCTAAAGAGCTACGCATTGACTCATTAGCTCCTTTGATATGCGATGGAACGATTAGTATAGATGAGGCCTCCATACTCCTCATCGAAGAGTTAGATACCTACCCAAAAGCACCCCATGATGACGGCCTTGACTCATTAGAAATGGCGTGGCGCATTGCTAAAAAACCTGCATTTAATTATGAAGAGATGGAAAAAGAACTTAAACGAATTGAAGATGAAGAAAAACTACTAAGGAAGATACGTGGAGAAGATTGAAAAAATGTTTGAATTATTGCGTGCTGGAGGAGAGTATACCAAAACAGATTTAGCGTTTTATACCGAGCTAAGTCCTGGAAAAATTAAAGCGGCACTGATTAGTGAAGACCCTAATTATCGCTTTCCTATCTATAACCTCATTGAGTTAAAAGATACCTCTTTTAGCTCTGAGGTTGAAAAACGCTTTGATACGCTGGAGGGTAAGTTCTTTACATCTAATCTTGACAAACGCTATGAGGAGAGCATTGAAGAGATTATCCTTGCATCATTAGATGCTACGATGTGGGGGTATGGTGTTGTCGAGGCGTATTTGGATGCTGACGTTAAACTTTGTTTTAGGCGTATTGAAAAGGAATACTTCTTTTTTAAAGAGAAGAAGCTTTATTTAAAAGATGCTAATGGCAAAGAGTTTGAGCCAAAAGCTCCACGCTATATCATCTTTAAAAAACGTGCAAAGGCTTTAAAGCTACTATGGCTTATCTTTGCGAAACACTTTGTATTAAGCCATTACATGAAGTTTACGGAGTTCTTAGGTGTACCCCCTATTATCGTCAATGCTTCAAGCTCCGATAAAGAGATTATCTCAGCGATTAGCGAATCTATGCGTCGTCTTAAAAGTGGCTCTTACGCTGTTCTAGGCAAAGATGACATCGCCAAGGTACTCGAAGGCAAAGGAAGCCAATCGGACTTTATGGCATTTGTTCAGTATGTGGACAAAGAAATTGCGAAGAGTATCAATGGTTCAACACTCTCCTCCAATGCAGGTACAACAGGCTCGTTAGCATTAGGACAAGTCCACGAAGCGAACCGTTACGAGATAATCTCTAAAGATGCAAAGGTTGCAGGGCGTTGTATTGCTAAAGCATTTGCTATTTTTGGTATCAATGCGGAGGTTACTATCCTCGTTGAAAAAGATAAAGACCTGTACCAAAGAGCACAGACCTTAGATATCTTAGGTCGCAATGGGTACAAGATGACCCCTAAACAAATTGCAGTTGAATTTGATTTTCCAGAGCCAGCTAATAACACAGTATCCAATAAAAAACTATTGTCTAAAAATGTCAAAGTAGATAATCTGCCCACTGACAAATTTGAAGCGTTTACACCTCCTACTAAGCATGAAGAAGAAATTAAAAGGGCTTTAAATGCCATTTTAAAAGAGGCAAATAGCTATGAAGAGGCATTTGATTTATTAATAAAGGCATTTCCGCATTTTAAACTTGAGAGCTTAGAGCGTGAGCTTGAAAAGGTTGTCGCCAATAGCATGATTTTAGGTGCTACCGATGAAGAGTAAATTATTGCCCTATAAAGGCAGTTTAATTGCTTTATCGAGCAATGAGCCTAAAAACGTATTAAAAGCGATTTTAAACCCTTTAAAACTATTTAAAAACAATGGTTTAAGCGTATGGTAGCCATCGACTTTACCAAAGAGCCTAAAGAGGTTGTGGATTATCTTGCAAAAAAAGGATTAAAGACAACCTTTGACTATAAAGAGATGATGCATGAAGCACACCACACTGCGTTTACCGTTGCAAAGATAACCAACCTTGATTTGCTTTCAGATGTACACGAAAGTTTACAAAGCGCCTTTAAAGAGGGAAAACCGTTCAAGCAATGGCGTGATGAGCTAACCCCAACCTTACAAGCCAAAGGATGGCTAGGCGAAGTGACCGCTATCAATCCCACTACAGGTGAAGTCAGAGATATCTTTGTTGGAAGTCGCAGGCTTAAAAATATCTACCAAACCAACATGCGCACAGCGTATGATCGCATAAACTATAAAAACCTTATGGAAGGCGATACAGAGTATTGGCGGTATGTCTCCCTCCTTGAGGGAAGTAATAGACGGCTAAAGCATAAAAAGATGCACGGCATCATCCTTCCTCGTACACATCCATTTTGGGCAAAGAATAAGCCTCGTTGTGCGTGGGGTTGTCAATGCCATGTTGATGGCTACACTAAAGAAGAGCTTGATGCTCGTGGTTGGAAAGTAAACGAAGGGGACTTCGCTGACATCGCAGATGATGACTGGGCATATGACAAACTTGAAGGTGCGTATAAACCTGAGCAGAGCTACTTTGAGAAAGTAAAAGGCTTTACATGTAAAGAGCGCAACGCGCGAGGGCAGTCTGCCGAAGACCCAAAGGTGGCTTTGCCGACTGCGGAGCCTCAAAATGAGCAAAACGCAAAGATTAGAGAAGTGCTGTGTCCTTTTGTAGAGGCGGTTAAAGAGGGGTATCGCACGGCGATGATGAGTCTCTTACCAAAGAAAAAAGAGTGGGACAGCTTTGTAGATAGAGCACTAGATACAAACATTAAAAACCACGAAGAGATGAGGCTTGGTTACCTTAGTGCCATTACAGGGCTTGAGACATACCTTAAAGAAAATTCACCAATGAGTGACCTTATCTTAGCGGATACAGGAAGTATTCGCAATCTAAAGGCAAAAGGGAATGAGAGTGTTACGAAGATAAAAAAAGAGACAGTTCAACTAAAAAACACACTAACTTCTGAGGATTTAAAAAAGCTCGTTGAAGTAATACATGCTCCAAGCAAAGGGTATCTTGATGAAAAGCTTATGCTTGTTTACGACTTGTCTCAGAAAAGTAAGATTGTTATCGGGGTGGATGTTGGGGACAAACATAGAGTCTATAACACGCTATATAGTGGACAAGCCTACAAAACAAAAGAGGATTTGGAAAATGCCCTTAGAGATAAAAAGAGGATTTTTTAAATGAGAGAAAGATGGATGGACGGGAATCGAACCCGTGACCGAACTGAATCTGTTTTACCGCTAAACCTACTCATCCATCTTTGTAACAAAATTATACCACAAAAAAGGAGATAAATGCAGAGTAAAAAAGCATCGCTTTACGAGAGCTTAGCAAACACAGGTATGGGCTTTTTTATAAGCCTATTAGTAGCGTATTATGTATTCCCACTCTTTGGGATGCCAAAAAGTTTAAACAGTTCATTTTGGATTGTACTAATTTTTACCATCTCAAGCATCGGGCGCAATTATGCACTTAGGCGGTTATTTAACTATTTACATGTAAGGAGGCAGCATGCACATTAACACTGCCAAAAAGAAGGTATGTCCTTTTATGGTTGACTATACTTTTGAAGCTAACTGCTGCCAAGCCACGTGCAATAAAATGTGTATTGCTGATGAATGCATGGGATGGGAGTTCAAGATGGAAGATGGGAAATGGATAGGCTATCGAGATGTTGGGTTAGACAGACTCCCCGTATATGAACAAGTGGTATCTAAAACAGACGGTTACTGTAAAAGACTAAATTAAAAAAGGAGAAAAGATGTTAGAAACATTATTAGGTGGACTACTTGGCGGTCTATTTAGGCTTGCACCTGAGGTGCTAAAAATCTTTGATAGAAAAAATGAGAGAGCGCATGAGCTTTCTATGCAAGACAAAGCACTGGAGTATGAAAAGGTCAAAGGCTCTCAGAAAATGAATGAGATAGGCGCGTCAGCTCAAGCGGACTGGAATGTAGGCTCACTGCAAGCTTTAAGAGATGCCATCTCTGCACAGGGAACACTAACAGGCATTGGTTGGGTTGATGCGCTAAGCTCTAGCGTGCGCCCGATTATTACCTATTGGTTCATGGCGCTTTATTGTGCTGCCAAAGCTGCTACTTTCGCAGCAATATTTCATAGCTCAGGTAACTGGATGATAGCAGCACATGCTACTTGGACGGAAGCGGACATGGCACTGTGGGCAGGCATTATAAACTTTTGGTTTTTGGGTCGTGTTCTTGATAAGGCAAAATGATGCAAACACCACAAATTGCCGTAGACTTAGCCAAACAGTTTGAGGGGCTTTACCTAAAGCCCTATATCTGCCCTGCTGGGTTTCCAACAGTGGGTTATGGGCATCTTATCCAAAGCTTAGAGCATCCTGCTATTACCAAAGAGGAGGCAGAAGCACTGCTCAGCTCAGATATGCAAACCGCTACCAATGGAGCCGTTAGAATGTGCCCTGTACTTCTCTTGGAGCCAACAGGCCGCCTTGCGGCACTCGCTGACTTTTGCTTTAACTTGGGCGTTGGTAGACTCCAAGCCTCAACGCTAAGACGGCGCATTAATCAAGGAAATTGGGACGAAGCTATCTACGAACTAAAACGTTGGGTTAATGGTGGTGGACGCAAGCTCCAAGGGTTAGTACTCCGAAGAGAAGCAGAAGCACAAATCATTTTAAGAGCTAAAAAATGCCAATAGAAATTCAAGGGCTAGAGAGCATCCAAAAAAAGCTTAAAACGCTTGATGATGCGCTTAGCCCCTCAAAGATGCGCTCTACTCTTTTAACAGTTGGAAATATGGTTAAAAACACCATAAGTGAAAGCTTCAAGAATGAGCGTAGTCCTTTTGGTGAGAAGTGGAAGCCACTAAAAATAATTAGTTATCAGTTAGGCTATAGCATAGGTAAAGGCAAGAATACGCATACCAAAAGAGGTGTGCAGACAAAAGGTTTTCAAAGATACACTGCCAATAAGCGTATCCTAGTAGAAAGCACTCACCTGTGGCGAAAATGGGTTGTTTCAACAGATGAGGACAGCGTAGAAGTCAGTAACAATACCGCACGTACCTCAAAAGGATATATCTATGGACTGGCACAGCACTACGGTACAAAAAACATTCAAGCCCGTCCGTTCTTGCCAATAGATGAGCATGAAAACTTGGAGCCTAGACTGCTTAAAACGATAGATGATTATTTGGGCGATAAGATAGGGAATTTACTCAAGTAGTTGTAATGCAGTTTACAACTTCCAAACCGCCTAATCGTGGCGGTTTGGTAGTGTAGTTGTAAAGTTGTAGATATTTTTACTCATCTTTGTCTTCTTGTTTTAGTGCCTCTTTGAGTTTTCTTATCGCAGTAACAATATATTCTGCGTGCTCCGCTCCTTCTTCCATCTTAGCCCTTATCGCAAGGGTGCAGAACATCAATGCAGCTATAATAAACGATATGCCACCATATATCTGATGAATAGCACTTGTTGCGCCTGCTCCTACTGAAAATCCATTTAAAAAAGACACTATCAGTATCAACCATAAGCCTATTGAATAAAAGCTTATCCCGCTCTTATTGCTACCTTGTAATTTTTCCCATCTTTTTGTTTGCTCTTTGTCCATAGTATTCCTTTTTTGGAGTATTGTACATCATTTTAAAAAAGCTTACAACTTGTACAACTTTACAACTACAACTTACTTACAACTTCAAAACCGCCTTTTTGTGGTAGTTTTGAAGTATAGTTGTAAAGTTGTAGTAGTTGTAAAGATTTAGAGGATGTTGTAGATTTTCCTATTGGCTTTCTTTGTTACGTTCCAAAACTTACCATCAAACTTTTCAAGAAAGTTTAACATAGTTTTATCTGCCTTACTCTTACCAAGAGCTGTAAGAATTTCACCTTGTGTTAGCTCTTTGCTTTGCAAAAGCTCTTTCACTTTTTCCATTGACTCTTTTTCATGTTCGCTCATCAAAGCGATATCGGTATCAAGAGGCTCAAGCGCAAGGGTCTGGGTATTGATACTGTAGCTTGTTTCTTGTACAGGGAGGCGGTACTTCTCAGGGCTAAGCGTAAAGTGCAAATAGCCACTTTGCTCACC
>JAQWCT010000089.1 GCA_028705785.1 Sulfurospirillaceae bacterium
TGGCTACGGTAATAAAATTGCAAAAATGGATGAACGCATTCGTTCTCTTGAAAAAACGAATGATGAGTTAAAAACTGAAAATAATCAGCTCAAAGAGTATGCAGCTGAGAGTAGAAAACTTCGCAATGATGATCAAGAAAAAATCAAAGCAGTTTTAAGTGAACTTAGCTCGTTGATAGATTCAATCAATAAAAATTATGTTTCTAAAGATAAATTTGATCAACTTTCCAATGAACTTAAAGGGAAAAGTCCTTCAAAAACAACCACTCCGACTCCTGATGCGACAAAAAAAGAGACAGCAAAAGATAACAAACCAGCTACTTCTAAAGAATTAAGCACAAAGGATAGTGCAACTTTGATTAAAGAAGCAGATGATTTGTATGAAAAAAAATCTTATAATGAAGCGAAGGTTCTTTATGGAGAGTTACTCAATCGAAATTATAAGCCAGCTAAGGTCAATTATAATCTCGGTGAAATAGCTTATACACAAAAGTCTTATACTTCTGCTATCGAACATTACAAAACAAGTATCTCACTGGTTGAAAAAGCCGCTTATGCGCCTACTCTTTTATATCATACAGGTTCCTCGTTTGAGAAATTGAGTAAAAATAAAGAAGCGCAAGCATTTTATAAAGCGCTTAAAGACACTTACCCAGACTCTCCAGAGGCAAAAAAAATAAAATAAACTATTTTTTATACATCGCCTTGCACAAAAAATACACTTAATCAGAATGCCTAAGGGCATATACAAAAAACTTATGATACAATCCTCACTTTATAAAATAGAGGGAGAACAGATGAGTATTAGTGAAAATCAAGTCGTCTCTATCCATTATGAACTGAAAGATGTTAGTAATGGTGAGATTTTAGACACGAATTTAAATGCGGCGCCTCTTTCTTTTATTGTTGGGAAAGGTCAAATTATTCCAGGATTAGAAGAGAAGATTAAAGGGTTAAAAGTAGGTGAAAATGCAGATATCACCGTTAAAGCGGAAGATGCTTATGGCGTATATGATGACAATGCAATACAAACACTTCCAAAAGAGCAATTTGCTGGATTAGAATTACATGTTGGTATGACACTTTATGGTCAAGGCGAGCATGGTGAAACAGTTCAAGTTGTTGTTAAAAGTTTTAATGATGAAACCGTAGAAATCGATTTTAATCATGCATTAGCAGGTAAAGATTTACTCTTTGCAGTGAGTGTAGTAGAAGTTCGTGATGCAACAGCTGATGAAATTCTCAGTGGCTATGTAGGTGGCATGGGAAGCCAGGGCGGTTGTGGATGTGGATCAGGTGGCAGTTGTCACACTACAGATGATGACGATGATGAACATGAATGTTGTGGAAGTGGAGCTCCTGGCCATAAACATGGCGAAGATGGATGTTGCAGCGGTGAAAGTCACTCTAATGGTGGCGGATGTTGTGGATCACACTAATTATATAGCAAAATCGAGAGCCTCTATAGAGGCTCTTAAATCTGCAAATTTACTCAAAAGTGTTTCTATTAACGCATTGATTCTCGGAGAAAGTGGTGTTGGTAAACAAACGCTTGCTGGGCATATTATTCCTACTTCTGTAGTGGATGCGTCTTCTTTTAATGAATTACTTGCGCTTATTGAGACCAATAGTAGTTTAATCGTTAAAAATTTTCATAAAATCACCAATTATAAAAAACTCAAAATTGCACTAGATATTCACAAAACAAGAATTATTGCAACATCAGTTTTGCCATTAAATGACCAGTTGATAGATGAATTTTTTAGTTTAAAAATTACCTTACCTCCCCTTCGTGAAAGAATGGAAGATGTTTTACCACTTATGGAAAAATTTTCTTTAGAAGCACAAGTCATGTTCGGTGGGGAATTTGAAGAAAAACTCTCTTTAAATAACATTACACCTGATTTGAGTAAAAATTGTTACTCCCTAAGACGGTCTGTTTACAATGCCTATTTGATGAGTTCATTTGGTGAAGAAGAAATACTTGCAATGATGGAGCAATTTTTATCGGGTAAAATTGGTGGTAGAAACGATTACCGTGATCTTCTATACCTTTTTGATGTCCCACTCATCAAAAGTGGTTATGCAAAATTTGGCTCACAACTGACAATGAGCGAAAAATTTGGACTCAATAGAAATACCCTACGCAAAAAAATCAATGATTATAAAGATAGATTTTAATTCAAGCAAGTTTATAGGTTTGTATTTCAATAAATATAAACTTGTAAATTTCAATAAAGGTCAATAATGAGTAGTGCAATTTTTATTTTTCCAGGTCAAGGCTCTCAAAAAATTGGTATGGGACAAGATTTTTATAACCATTCAACAATAGCTAAAGAGATGATTGAGAAAGCGAGTCAAAGTGTTGGATTTGATTTTACAAAATTACTTTTTGAAGAAAATGATCGCTTAGAACAGACAGAATTTGCGCAACCTGCCATTTTATTGGTCAGTTTAATAGCACATAAGCTTTTGAGTGAAAAATATCATGAGCTTCCTAAAGTACTACTTGGTCACTCTTTAGGTGAGTTTTCAGCTCTAAGTGCTAGTGGTGCGATGGATTATCTTGATGCTGTCGAGTTGGTACACCAACGAGGACTGTTGATGAAAAAGGCTTGTGAAGGTCTTAATGCTGGGATGATGGCACTTTTAGGATTGGATGATGAAAGCGTTGAAGTCCTTACATGTAAGCAAAGAGAACTTGGAAAAAAAGTGTGGGCAGCCAATTATAATGGCGATGGACAAATCGTCATCGCAGGAAATAAAGAAGATTTGAGTGCACTCGAACCTCTTTTTAAAGAAGCTGGCGCTAAAAAAGCAGTTTTGCTTTCGATGTCAGTTGCGAGTCATTGTCCACTTCTCTCATCTGCACAAGCGTCATTAGGTGTTTATTTAGATCAGTGGGTGAAAAATTCGTTTTGTGCACCGATCATTTCTAATGTAACGGCGAGTGAATATAGCACGAAAGAAGATGCAAAAGAGTTGTTAAAAAGTCAACTTATTTCACCGGTTAAGTACAAGCAATCCATCTTACATGTAGAGAGTACTACGGATTGTTTTGTTGAATTTGGCGGCAATGTACTCAAAGGACTCAATAAAAGAATTACGCAAAAACCGACTTATAGCATCACAGATATGCAAAGCTTGGAAGAAGTTTTAGAATTATTGCAAAAAGGATAAAAATGAAAATAGCTATTATGGGTGCGATGCAAGAAGAGATAACGCCATTACTCGAATTTTTTGGAAAATATGAAACCATTGAATTTGGTAAAAATAAATACTATGTCACAACTTACAAGGGCTTAGAACTTGTGATTGCTTATAGCAAGATAGGTAAGGTCAATGCTAGTTTAACGGCTTCAACTTTGATTGAAAAATTTGGAGCGACTAAGCTTCTTTTTTCAGGTGTTGCAGGGGCAGTAAATCCTAGCCTTAAAATCGGTGATTTGATTGTAGCGACAAAACTTGCTCAGCATGACTTGGACATCACTGCATTTGGTCATCCTCATGGCTTTGTGCCAGAGGGTTCAGTGTTTGTTGAAACCGATAGCACATTAATGGCTTTAGCCCAAAAAGTTGCTTTGGATAAAAAAATTGTACTTCAAAAGGGCATTATCGCTACGGGTGATCAATTTATTTGTGATGAGCAGAAAAAAGAGTGGATTGAAAAGACCTTTAATGCTGATGCGCTTGAAATGGAAGGCGCTTCGGTTGCCGTTGTTTGTGACGCCCTTGGTGTTCCATTTTTTGTTCTTCGTGCGATTAGTGATGCAGCAGATATGGATGCGGGTTTTAGTTTTGATGAGTTTCTTAATAGTTCAGCAAAAGTGAGTGCCAGCTTCATTATCGCTATGTTGGACGAAATAGCGCATGATTGATATTAGTAAGCGCCTTTTACGAATTGTGGGCCGAACCAATGCCCGATATAGGTTGATTGAAGAGGGCGATAAAATTCTTTTAGGGCTTAGTGGAGGAAAAGATTCACTGAGCCTTGCCCATCTTTTAAAACATATGCAACGCGTTGCTCCTTTTGATTTTGAGTTTAAAGCGGTGACTGTTGCTTATGGCATGGGTGAAGATTTGCGTGTGTTACATGAGCATTGTTTGGAACATGGCATTGACCATGAGATTTATGATACGAAAATCTTTGAGTTAGCACAAGATAAAATACGCACTAACTCCTCCTTTTGTAGCTTTTTTTCACGAATGCGCAGAGGGGCTTTATATACTTATGCGCTTGAAAAAGGTTATAAAAAACTAGCCCTTGCTCACCATCTTGATGATGCGGTTGAAAGCTTTTTTATGAATTTTTCGTACAATGGTGCGCTTCGTTCTATGCCACCTATTTACAAGGCGCAAAATGGTTTACAAGTCATTCGTCCACTGATACATGTAAGAGAGCGACAGCTTGCTGAGTGCGCCAAGGAAGCCAATATGCCTCTCATTGGTGATGAGGCTTGTCCTGCCATGCGATTTGATGTTAAAATGCCCGTAGCGAGAGCTAAAACCAAAGAGATGTTAGCACAGATGGAAAGAGAAAACCATGCACTGTTTGTTTCTTTGAAAAAAGCTTTTGAAAACATCAATGTATCGAGCTTTTCTCAAGAGGATTATTTGGAGAGAGATTAAAAACCTTCTTGCAAAATCTTCCACATGGTTTCTATCTCGTCTTCATTTAAATCAATACTACTTTTGAGTTCAAATAATTTCTTTACATGTAAGAACTCAAAAGCATTATTCCAAGCACATTTTTGATGTGCTGGCAAAAACCCACGAATCAGCGTGATCTCTTTTTCAATGACCTCTTCACAATTAAAGCAGATAAAATCATCCCTAAGCCTTCCTTCAAATTCTAAGATTTTAATATAGGCTTCGATGGCAATGCGTTTAGGGTTTTGTTTATGCCAAATTCGTGAGCACTCTTCAAGTAAATCAAAATAAAAAGTATCTATCGTGCCAATATCTTTAAGATGAAGGTAGAAAAGCCTGATAAAAGGTTGCCAGATAAACATCCTCCCCATATCGCCATTCCAGCTGGTTCCTAGATGTAGGATTGAGCGAAGTTGAGGGATGGATGACTTTATAGAGGATTGTGATTCAAAGTCTATTTTATAGCCTAAATTAATCGTAGAGTGCCTTGCGCCATAGAATCTATAAAGTGTTTTAATGTTGTTTTGTGTTAGAATGGTGACGATCAAATCTTCGTCTTTGACTCTGTTGATGTTGATAATATAACCTTGCATAAGGAATTTTAGCATCTCTATAATTGCTCAATATTAATTTAAAATATTAGTTTTATCTTTTTATCGTATAAATTTAATTTTATATTAATATTAAATATGATATAGAAAAGACCATAAACCCCCGTAAAGTAGTGTTTAATCAAAAAATAAGCATTTTTTATGTAACATCCCCTCACTTTTAGCTTAACGAATGCTATGAAAATTATGATAAAGGTTTGTTATTATGGATCTTATTACTGGATTTAAAGACAACTGTGGTTTTGGTTTAATCGCAAATATTAAAAATGTTCCAACACATGAAAATGTTGAAGATGCTATCACGGCGTTGGAACGAATGATGCACAGAGGGGCAATTGCTGCTGATGGTAAAAGTGGTGATGGTAGTGGACTTTTATTTTCAATGCCAACTTCTTTTATGAAAAAAGAGGCGCATAAGCTAGGGGTTGACTTACCGAAACAATTTGCAGTCGCAATGATATTTTTACAAAATGATGAGCAAAAAAAAGTTTTTGAAGATACCTGTGAAAACAATGATTTAAAAGTATTGCTTTATCGTGAAGTGCCCGTGAAGATTAAAGCTTTGGGACAGCAAGCACTTGATTCATTGCCTAAAATCATTCAAGTATTTGTCACACCTTCTTCTTTAGTGGCAACCAAAAGATTTGAAGCACTGCTTTATTTAACACGCAAAATTGTGGAAAAAAAGCTAATTAAAGATACTGACTTCTATATCGCTTCTTTTTCAAGTAAGGTGGTTTCTTACAAAGGGTTGATTATGCCAACCTATATCAAAACTTTTTATCCCGATTTGAGTGATAGCGAATTTAAAACTTCGTTTGCGCTTTTTCACCAAAGATTTTCAACCAATACCCTACCTAAATGGAAATTAGCCCAGCCTTTTCGAGCTTTAGCACACAATGGCGAGATAAATTCTATCTCTGCCAATCGTTTTTTCACGCAAATGAAAACTGAATCCATTAAAAGCAATCTTTTTACGCAAGCGGAACTTGATAAACTTTACCCTTTGACAACAGATGATGTGAGTGATAGTGCTAGTTTGGATAATATGTTTGAATTTATGATTATTAATGGATTTGATTTTTTCAAAACGGTTCGCTCTTTAATCCCAGCTCCTTGGCAAAATGCGCCTCATATGGACTCTGAACTTCGTGCTTTTTATGAGTATTCAAGCATTAACTTTGAGCCATGGGATGGACCAGCGGCGATTTCTCTCACAGATGGTCGTTACATCGGTTGTGTGTTAGACAGAAACGGTCTTCGTCCTGCAAAATATATCATTACCAATGACGACCGTATCATTATCTCTAGTGAATATGGTGTTTTGGATATTGATGAGGAAAACATTGTCGAGAGAGGTCGTCTCCAAAGTGGTCAAATGATAGGTGTTGATCTTAAATTTGGCAAGATTATGAAAAATGACGATATTAACGACTATCTTAAAAGTTCTAATACTTATACAGAATGGCTAAATAAAGGGCTTGTCTATCTTCAAGAGTTTGTCGATCTTCCTTTTTCTAAGACAACGGATTATGTAAGAGAAACACTAGAACTTGAACAACGCTTTTTTAACATCACACAAGAAGTTAAAAATATGGTAATTGAACCAATGATGAAAGATGGCAAAGAGGGTGTTGGCTCCATGGGTGATGATACCCCAATTGCAGCTTTTAGTAAAGTACAACGCAACTTTAGTGACTATTTTAAACAAAAATTTGCACAAGTTACCAATCCTCCAATTGATTCTATTCGTGAAAAAGTGGTTATGAGTTTAACCACAGGATTTGGTGAAATCCGCAATATTTTGGAAGAAACGCAAGAACATGCGATTTGTATCAAAACAATTTCTCCTGTATTGATGCAAGAAAAATACGAAGTATTGGTCTCTTTTGGTGACACCACAAAACCTCGATACAAAGATGAGTATAAAAATAGATTTTTCTCAACACTTTTTGATGACAATCTCAAAGGAAGCCTTGAAGATTTAGTCTATGATATTGTACAAGCGGTTAAAAATGACGGGGTAAGAGTTATCTTCTTAGATGATAGGGGCATGAACAATAAACTTAAACCAATGCCAATGTTGATGGTACTAGGTCGCCTTAATCAAGTCTTACTCGATGAAGGTGTGCGTTCACTTACTTCTATCGTGGCAATTTCTGGAGAGATTTGGGATTCGCATTCAAGTGCTTGTATGCTAGGTTTTGGCGCAAGTGCTATATACCCTTATTTGCTTTATGCTTCCGTGTTAGATGAGTGTAAAAAAAGTGAACTTGGGGCGTATGAAGTCAAAACACGCCTTAAAAATACCAATCATTCACTCTGTCAAGGACTTTTGAAAATCATGTCAAAGATGGGTATTTCAACTGTTGCTTCCTATCGAAACTCTGCGTTGTTTGATGTTATAGGACTCTCTTCAGTAATGGTCAATGAATGTTTTGGAAGTGCCTATGCCCTTATTGGAGGACTTGGCTATGAAGATATCGAAGAGAGAATTTTACGCAATCACGCAGCTGCGTATGAGCTCAACTTAACGCATAAATTATTTCCTCTTGAAATCGGAGGGTTTTATAAATACACTGATGGCAATGAATACCACGATTATCATCCTCATGCGATTCATGCGATTCACAAAGCAACCGTGAGTGGAGAGAAAAAAGATTTTCAAGAATTTACGAAGCTTATTAACAATCGTGGTTTAAGAATGGTAAGAGATTTTTTTGAACTTAAATCTGATAAAGAGCCTATTGCCCTTGATAAAGTAGAGTCAAAAGAAGCTATCTTTAAAAGATTTTCCACTGCGGCTATGAGTTTAGGTTCTATCTCCCCAGAAGCCCACGAAGCTTTAGGTGAGGCAATGAACAAGATAGGTGGTATGTCAAACTCAGGTGAGGGTGGTGAGTCGCCTGATCGTCTTAAAACCAATAAAAACTCAAAAATAAAACAGATAGCCTCAGGTCGTTTTGGTGTTACGCCTGAGTATTTACGCAGTGCTACAGAGATTCAAATCAAAGTAGCACAAGGGGCAAAACCGGGTGAAGGTGGTCAGCTTCCAGGACATAAAGTCACGCCACTCATTGCAAGTCTGAGGTTTACCATTCCTGGTGTTACGCTAATCTCTCCACCTCCTCATCATGATATTTACTCGATTGAGGATTTGGCGCAGTTGATTTTTGATATGAAACAGATTAATCCAGAAGCGATTATTACGGTTAAACTTGTTTCTACTGCAGGGGTTGGAACGATTGCTGCGGGTGTAGCAAAATCGTATGCCGATAAAATCATTATCTCTGGTGGAGATGGTGGAACGGGTGCGGCACCACTCACTTCTATTAAATTTGCAGGTAACCCGTGGGAATTAGGACTCAGCGAAGCGCATAATGCTTTAAAAGCTAACCATTTAAGAGACAGCGTTCATCTTCAAACTGATGGTGGACTTAAAACGGGTTTAGATGTTGTTAAAGCAGCACTTCTAGGTGCGGAGAGTTATGCTTTTGGAACTTTATCCTTGACGATTATCGGATGTAAAGTTTTAAGGGTATGTCATCTTAATCGCTGTTCTGTGGGTGTGGCAACACAAGATGAGAAGCTTAGAGAGCATTTTGTAGGAACCGTTGATAAATTAGTGAACTTCTTTACACTTTTAGCAGAAGATGTCCGAGAAATTTTGGCGCATTTGGGTTACCAAACGATGGAAGAAATTGTGGGGCGAAGTGATTTACTTCAAGTAGTAGATGACGCATTTGCGAAGAAGTTTGATTTTTCTTCAGTATTGATGCGACTTGAGGGTCCTAATACGCATAATGGAAAGCCAAACCATCCTTTTGATAAAAATGAATTTGAAAATGAGATATTAAAAGATGTCTACAAAGTCATTGAGAATACGGATGAAAAAATAGTATTGCATAAAAAAATCGCCAATACCAATAGAAGTTTTGGAACGCTCATCAGTGGTGAGATTGCAAAATTCTATGGCAATAAGGGACTTAAAGATGATAGCATCAGCTTTAGACTCAACGGTGTAGCAGGGCAATCCCTTGGGGCATTTTTGGCCAATGGTATTTCCATCAACCTTAAAGGTACTGCCAATGACTATGTAGGCAAGGGAATGAACGGTGGAAAAATTGTTATTGCTCCCAAATATCAAGGACGCAATTACTCCT
>JAQWCT010000090.1 GCA_028705785.1 Sulfurospirillaceae bacterium
ATAATGTGGTTGGCTTCTTAGTCGTAGCCTTGTTTATTACCCATGTATATATGTCCATGTTCGCTATTAAAGGAGCAGTACATAGTATCTTAGATGGTCATATGGAAGAAGAAGAGGTAAGAATCTTACATAGTTCTTGGTATAAAAAGCTCAAAGACCAAGGTAAGGTTTAATTCTTTACATGTAAGGCTTGAAAGGGCGAAAAATAGCGCCCTTTCACTCTTTTTATGCAGTTGTTTTGCGATAAGCTAGCGGGGTTAATCCTGTCTCTCGTTTAAAAAATCGGCTAAAATAAGCCGTATCTACAAAGCCTAGTTGTGCACAAATTTCACCAGCGTTCATATTGGTATAGCTTAAGAGGCGTTTAGCTTCGATGATAGTTTTTGAACGAATATAATCACCGCAGGGGAGGCCTGTATACTCTTTAACGACATGATTAAGAACTTTGATGGGGATACGCAATTTTTTAGCGTACTCTGATGGCGTAGTGATTTTGTGGTTATTGTTTTCCATCAGTTGATTGAGAGATGAAAAATGGCTTGTTTGAATAGGTTCATTCACGATATTAGGCAAGAGTCTTTGTACATTAATAAGTAAAAGTTTTAAAAGATTAGCCAAAGAGGACTGTTTGAGTAATTTTTCGGTATAAAACTCTTCATGTAAAGAATTAAGAATTGTTGTAAGGATGGTATATTGTGGTTCATCGACTAATATTGAATCAAAATTGAAAATGGAGAGATTTTCAAAAAAAGCTGTTTCTTCAAAGATAGAAAGATCAAATCGTAATAAATAACAACTAAATTCACCGCTCACAAGAGGTAAATGGATTTGAGAAGGGGACATAAGGTACAAAGCGCCCTTTTGTATGACATTGTCTTTAAAGTCAATCATCATAGTGCCAGCACCTTTGGTCACAAAAATAAATTCATAAAAAGGGTGTCTATGTAAAGGTTGCATTGGAGAGGGTTTTGAGGTAGGCAGAAATTTTGTTTCTCTAATAAAAAAATTATGTTCTGCACATAGATTATCAGGGTCCATATTGGGAATAAATTTTATAATTTCGTTCATGATTGGACTCTTTTATGATTGAAATATAGAACTTGTATTATAACAAAGATTGTACGATTGAGAAAATATGAAAAACGCAACCGTACAATCTTTGTAAAAGTGATCAGATATGAATAGCTTTAAAATGAATGAGAAGGTGCGCTTGGCGGCAAAGCACCTTCTCAATGTCTGGAAAGGTATTATTTTTTAATATCGTATTTAACAGTTACTTCATCACCCGATTTGATAGCCCCAAACATAACTGATGGTATCTCTAGGTTAAAATCTGTCATTTTAACTTTGAAGCTACCCGCAACATGGTCTAGTTTAAGAATTTCAGGTGTTAGCGTCTCAACTCTTTCCTTATCAAGCACTTTAAATACGCCTTTAATGGTTCCATTGTCATTGTGTTCTTTTAATGAAAAAGTAATGACATTATTGCGATCAATTTTAAGTGTATCGTATGCTTTTTCATCTAATCCTTCATCGCCACTTTTAAGCGTTTTGATTTGGACACCAGCATCTAATTTTGTTATTTTCTGACCATCGTTTTCAAATTTGACATCCATCGTCTTGGAAACCATTTTCCAATCATGCAATGTGGAAGTTCCATGAATTTCAATGCTACTGTCTGCAAATGATAGTCCTGATAAAATCAATAAACTACAAATAAGCTTTTTCAAGATATGTCCTTGTTAATTAAAAGGTTAACGCTGTAGAGATCATATAACCTTTGAAATCTGCGGTACCACCAACAAATGATGAGTTATTAGTACGCTCATGGTCAATGTATTCAAGTTTAGCGACAGCATTTTTAGAAAGGAACCAACCAAGACCTACTTGCCATTGAGTCATCTCTGCATCACCTAAATCATTGGTTGCTTCTTTATAGTCGAGCTTTGCTTTTTCATAGCGTGCAGCAGCATAGAATTTATCATTATGAAATCTTTGAACCAAATCTACAGCGTAATGGTTCATTGCCATATCAACACCTTTAGCATCTGCTCCATCTGCAATTTCGAACATAGCGTAGAGTTCAGTATCTTGGTATCGTGTGAAAAAGTTAGTTTTAGACACAGTTAAATCAGAAAATCCTGAAAGGGCATTCCATAAAGCACCAAAATCCGTATCTGTACCATCATCAAAAATTTTACGAGAAGGCGTACCTGCTTTGTCACCACTGTAAAGGCTTGACCCTTTATTTGTTCCATGTACAGTGTATACTGATTCAGTAAGTCTCACACGAAGGTCATCATTGATTTGACTATCAAATCCAATTTTTCCATATAAACCTGGACGATTTGAGCTACCACTTGTTGAATTTCTATCAACAGCTGTAACATCATCAGGATTTACTTGTCCATTGGTGATACCAACCATGACAAATGTATTGGCAGGTAAGCGATATAAAACCTCGATATGTGGAGCTTGCATATAAGCTTCTACACCCATATTATGGATAAAAGGATTTCTCATAACATCAGCATTATCAGTTCTTCTAAATTGATCATCACCAAAGTTGATATCATCAACACCTACTTTAATCGTTGCATTTTGCATAAAATCAGATGCAAACCCTGGAACAATAAAGTCTAAGTTATCGATAGTCGCATAACCACCTTTAACATAGGTTTCATTGTGGTGGTGAGAAGAGAACATTGTTTCGAGTTTAACATTAAAGCCACTCATCACTTTTGCATTAACATCAAAGTTAGCCGTAGGGAGTGACAAGCCTGGTTGAAGTGTTACTTCACCTGTTTTACCAAAGAGATCATAATTTTGATCAAGCCCCTGATAGTTAAAAGTTAAATCTGCATTCCATCCTATAGTTGGTGCAGTAAATACTGAAGTGTCCTTTGCTGGTTCAAATGTTTGAACGATTTTTGCACTCGCCAAAGTGCCACATACCACTGTACTTAAAAGTACGATAGCGATTTTTTTCATATTGAATTCCTCCTGATATTTATAAATTCAAGCTGAATTGTATCAGTTAGTAAAAAATTATAAAATGGATTTTAGTGACAAAAAATTGTACTTTTAAGACAAACTATCTCTAAAGCCTTTAGGAGATAAGCCTACTTCTCTTTTAAAGAAACGGCTAAAATAAGCAGTATCCATAAATCCTAGATGATAAGCAATTTCGTTGCAGGTCATGGTGTCATATTTCAGAAGCCTTTGTGCTTCATTGATGGTTTTTATACGAATATATTCACTTACATTTTGTCCAGTAACTTCTTTTACAGCTTGGTTGAGAAGTTTTGTACTCGTCTTAAGTTTTCGTGCATAACAAGCTGATTGAGCTATCTTGTGGTTATTCTTTTGCATTAATTCACTAAGTCTAGAAAAGAGCTCATTGTTGGTATAGGCAACTTTTTCTACGGGTAATGTTCGTTGTATATAGATTAAAAGAATTTGCAACAAACTACTGATAGTACAATTTTTTAGGGATTTTGAAGTGTTATATTCTTCTTCAAGAGAGAGAAAAGTATTTTCTATCATGGCAAGCTCATCACCCTCTATATGTACTAAATCAAAATTAAAAACAGACATATGTTTAAGAAAAGAGTTTTGAGCAAACATGGAAAGATTGAATTTTAGTAAATAACCTTTAAGCTTATTCATATGTTCCCATCCGTGAATACGACCAGGAGAAACTAAAAAAAGTAACTTCTCATTGATATGATAATCATAGCAATCCATATGAAATGTTCCCTCTCCATCAAGGATGAAAAAAAGCTCATAGCAAGAATGCTTATGTCTTGGAACAGGGGATGAAAAATCAATTTTTTGAACTCTGAATATTTCTTCTTCAAAGTTGTACATTAAGTCTGAGTGCGTAGGAATGGTCATGTGATTCATCTCTTTATTACTAATTTAAAATATCAATCCTTTTATTTAAAATGAGAATAATATTTTCGTCAATTTTGAACATGTCAATGTCTTATAAATCTTAATGTATTCAAATATTTACACTGAAGATTATACACTATACAATAAGGCATTAAATTGTGTTTTCGTGACTTATTATGGTACTTTTAGGATTTTAGCTTAATAATATCGCTTAAGTTTTCTTGCAATATCATGTGTTTTGCTTGTATTTATTTCGTCATATTGATATAAATAATAAAAATAAATGATGATATTTGTATGTTTACATGTAAAGAGGTTAAGGAATTTTTAAAGACCTCTTAACTATACTACTTTCCAACAACAGACCCCCATCAAAGCAATATGCAAAAAATGCACATTTAAGCTAACTTTAAGTTATTGAACTACTCTATTTCCCCAATTCCTACCTAAGCTCACATATGGTACATTTTCTAAAATTTGGTAAACAATCGTTTACTGATTGAAGATTAGACCCTTTAAATAACGGATTTATTCGGAGTATTCTCGCTGTAAGGGGATGTCTTGAAAGCGGACAAAATTGGTCTATAATGTTTGACTTTGAGTAAAAAAGGAACACCTTGATGAATCGTGAATCGGTTAATAACGCAAGATCTCTCTATTATGGTTTTTTGAGCAAAATGTTTGTTTTTACCACAAGCATTGAGCGCTATAAGGGCGTTATCGAAGCTTTAGATGTGATGATTGAAAATCCCATTGATGAAAATTCAGGTGAAGCTTTGCGTGAGATTAAGGAGTTTATGGTTTCTTTAGGCGAAGCTGCCATGATTCAAGAGTACGATGACATCTTTCATAATCCAAGATTTCCCGTAGTTCGCAATACGGCTTCTTACTACGATGAAGGTGTTGAAAGTGGACATAAACGCGTTGAGGTTATCAACTTTTTAGCGAAAACAAAAATCAGAAGAGATGAAGAAAATTACAAAGAAAATGAAGATAGTGTAGGATTTATTTTTACCTTTATGCACGAGCTTGTTGCTTTAATTGTTGAGGGAAACAAAGAGTACGAAACGCTTCAACATTGTATGTTTACAGAAGTTATCAACCCCTTTATTGATGAATTTATCGTCCTTGTTTATGAGCATAAAATGGCAAAAATTTACAAGTCTGTGACTATCGTACTTAATGCCTTTATAGCATTTGAACGCATGTACTTTGAGGTGGCCAAGCCACCATTAAAAGAGAAAAAAAGAACCCAAAAGCCTGTTGAACCTATCTCACCAGCGGAGGCGAGAAGACGCGCTGAAAATAAAGCCAAAAAAGCCGCAGGACTTGAGGCAAAAGTAGAACGCGCGACACGGTAATCTTTGAAGAGATTACCAAAGAGAAATGTTTTTTTCTTTGGCAATCTCTTGCGAAAGGGATTAACTATAAGGAGGTGCCTTATGAATGAAAGCAGACGCGGCTTTGTTAAAAAAGCTGCCATTGTTGGTGCTGTTACTGCCGTTGGCGTAGTGGCTGCACAAGCAGGTGCTAAAGGTTCAAACAGTTCGAATGGCGTTGTTATAGGAAAGTCTAAAAAGACTGAGATTACCTATAAGAAAACTCAAGCATGGGAAGATTTTTATAAATCTGCTATGTAAGAAAATGGAGGCATAAGCATGGAAAATTCTACAGCTCGTGCTCTAGCGACCACAGTAGGTCGTAGATCATTTCTTAAAATGGCAGCTGTTGCTAGCGTTTTTGGCGCTACATCAGGGTTTGCTAGTGGAAATGTGACAAGAGCAGCTACAGATGCAGAGGTGAAAAACCCATTCCCCGGATCTAAGAAAGTCAAAACTATTTGTACTTCTTGTTCTGTTGGTTGTGGTGTGATCGCAGAGGTTCAAAATGGTGTGTGGGTTCGTCAAGAAGTTGCTCAAGACCACCCAATCAGCCTTGGAGGACATTGTTGTAAAGGTGCTGATATGATCGATATGGTCAAATCAGAAGTCCGTTTAAAATACCCAATGGTCAAAGAAAACGGCCAATGGAAACGCTTAAGTTGGGATGATGCGCTTAACCGTATTGCTACCAAATTGGCAGAGTTGAAGAAAAATGATGGAGCAGATTCTGTTCAGTTTTTAGGTTCAGCTAAAATGAGCAACGAACAAGCTTACTATTTTAGAAAGTTTGCAGCGTTTTTCGGTACGAATAACACAGATCACCAAGCTAGAATCTGACACTCTTCCACAGTCGCCGGTGTGGCGAATACATTTGGATACGGTGCTATGACAAACTCTCTTGGGGATATTCAAAAGTCAAAAGCTATCATTATTTTCGGATCAAACCCTGCGGTTAATCACCCAGTTGGTTTCCAACACTTTTTGAAAGCTAAAGAGAGAAATAACGCACAAATTATCGTTATTGACCCACGATTTACTAAAACAGCTGCTAAAGCAGATATTTATGCACAAATTCGCCCAGGTACTGACATTCCATTTATGTATGGTATGTTGAACATTATCTTTAAAAATGGTTGGGAAGATAAAGAGTATACCGATGCACGCGTATTTGGTATGGACAAAATTAGAGAAGAAGCTGCGAAGTGGACTCCTGAAGTTGTGGCTGATGTCACAGGCGTTCCTGCTGAAAAATTAATTCAAATTACCAATATTTATGCTAAAAATCGTCCTGGTACACTCATCTGGGCTATGGGACTTACACAACATACGATTGGTACAAGCAATACGCGTATGGCTCCAATCCTCCAGCTAGCGCTTGGTAACATGGGTAAAGCAGGTGGCGGTACAAATATTCTAAGAGGCCATGACAATGTTCAAGGTGCTACGGATATGGGATGTTTATCTGATTCACTTCCAGGCTATTATGGTTTGGCTGAGGGTTCTTGGAAATACTTTGCAAAACAATGGGGTGTTGATTATGAGTACTTAGTAGCTCAATTCAAAGATGCTTCATGGATGACAAAAACTGGTTTCTCCCTTGCAAGATGGTGGGCTGGTGTTCAAAATGTTAAAACAGACGAAAAAATTGAAAATGCAGGTACATTCCTCAAAGCGCTTATCGTTATGGGTAATGGTATCACCTCCGTTGCACAACAAGCAAAAATCAAAGAAGGCTTAGACAATCTGGACCTTTTAGTCCTTGCTGATCCATTTGTAAACGAAGCGGCTATCTTAACCGATAAAAAAGACAATGTATTTATCCTTCCAGCAGCAACTCAGTTTGAGACCAGCGGTTATGTCGTTGCAACCAACAGAAGTGCACAGTGGAGATATAAAGTTGTTGAGCCATTGTATGAGAGCAAGCCTGACCAAGAGATTATGTTTGAACTTGCGAAGCGATTAGGATTCTATGAGCAATATACCAAAGGTATGTTGATGGTAGAAACACCTGAGGGCAAGCTAGCGATGAAAGATAAAAAAGCGTTCACATGGCCAGAAGATGCAACCGATGAAATCGCGCGCATTATCAAAACCATTGGTTTGACTGGTTGGACAGCTGAGAGAATTAAAAAACATACCGATAACTGGCATATGTTTGACGAAGTAACGGGTGCTGGAATGGGACCAATGAAAGGCGAGTTCTATGGTTTACCATGGCCTTGTTGGACAAAAACCCATGGTGGTAGTCCAAATCTTTATGATACAAGTATTCCTGTTAGCCAAGGTGGTATGGGCTTTAGAAATAACTTCGGTTTAGAGAAAGACGGTGTCAATCTTCTAGCTGAAAAAGGCTCTTTCCCTAAAGGTTCTAAAATCGAAACAGGTCATGCAGAAGTTACCAAAGCTAACATTGAAGCTGTTCTTGGTATTACATTAACTGAAGCGGAAAAAGCAGCAATGGGTGCGAACTGGAAAGTAGACAACTCAAATCTAATCGTTCAAAAATGTATGGAAGCGGGCGTTTGTCCTTATGGTAATGCGAAAGCGAGAGCTATTGTTTGGAACTTCCCAGACCATATCCCAATGCATCGTGAACCACTTCACTCACCAAGAACTGATTTGGTTGCTAAATATCCAGCGTATGCAGATAAAGCAAATCACTTCCGTGTTATGACGAAGTATATCTCTGTACAGAGTGCCAAAGATTATGCGAAAGAGTTCCCAATCAACATGGTAACTGGGCGTTTAGTCACTATGAACGGAGCGGGTATTGAAAATCGTGCGTCTAAGTATATTGCGGCATTAACTCCAGAAATGTTCTGTAACATTCACCCAGATTTGGCGCATACCCATGGTATCAAAAATGGTGCGATGATGTGGGTACATTCACCTGAGGGTACAAAGATTAAGGTAAAAGCAAAATATTCATTGAGTGTTTTACCAGATATGGTCTTTATGCCATTCCACTTTGCGGGTTACTTCCAAGGAACAGATAGAACGGGTAATTTCCCAGCAGGAACGAAGCCATATGCAAGTGGCGAGAGTGTTAACACCGTTACAAACTATGGTTATGACATCATCACTCAGATTCCTGAGACTAAGGGCGGTTTGTGCCGCATCGAAAAAGCGTAGGGGGTGAGAGATGGATTATGCAAGAATGAAATTTTACTGTGATGAAGCCAGATGTATTGAGTGTGATGGTTGTTCCATCGCTTGTGCAGAAGCGCATGAATTACCAGTAGGTATTAGTAGAAGAAAAGTCGTTACGATTCATGAGGGAATCCCTGGAAAAGAGTTTTCAACATCAATCGCATGTATGCACTGTACAGATGCGCCTTGTGAGCAAGTATGCCCCGTAGATTGTTTCTATATCAGAGAAGACGGAATCGTTTTACATGATAAAGATAAATGTATCGGATGTGGTTACTGTTTATATGCTTGTCCGTTTGGTGCTCCACAGTTCCCAAGAGATGGCGCATTTGGCGCTAAGGGTGCTATGGATAAATGTACTATGTGTGCAGGTGGACCATTAGAGACTAACTCTAAACATGAGAGAGAACTTTACGGTCAAAATAGAATCGCAGAAGGCTCAGTTCCTGTTTGTGCGGCTATGTGTTCAACCAAAGCACTTTTAGTAGGAGACGCGGAGTCTATATCTAACATCTATAGAGCTCGTGTGTCAGCACGAGGTAAAGGTGTGAACTCTCCTTATGGATGGGATAAAGCCTACAAATCATGAAAGGAGGGGTGATGAAGAAGTATATCTATATGTTCATTGCCCTCCTAGGCTTTGCATCAGTCGCATTAGCGGCAGATAGCCAAATCTGGGGAGAGATGAGAATTCAAAATATCCTAGGATATGGACAAGAAGAGTCCTTGAAATTAGGACCATTGTTTACCATGTTGCAACATGAGTACTTCACTAAAATCTTTCTAGCGATTTTAGTGCTAGTACCCGCAGCATTTTTGACGCATTATAAAATAATAGGACCCAAAGTATTTCCACATGATGGAAAGAAGATACAAGCGTTTAGCTTGTATAACCGAATCATTCATCAAGTAGCAGCAGTTTCGTTTATCGTGATTGTACCAACAGGATTTGTGATCGTCTTTGGTGACTTCTTTG
>JAQWCT010000091.1 GCA_028705785.1 Sulfurospirillaceae bacterium
GCCAAAAGCTTTGCAAAAGATTCCTTTTTGGGTGGGTATGAAAGTCGTACTTCGCGTGTGCATTGATGACGAAACAGGAAGAGTCATCGGGGCGCACAAATATAATAACTACATTGAAAAAGATTTTAAAGACCTCAGTGTCAATCAAAAAGTAAAACTTCTCTTGCGAGAAAAGACGATGCTAGGCTTTAAAGTTATCGTCGATAATCGCTACGATGGACTCATTTTCCATAGTGATATTTTTGAAGATGTCGATGTGGGTGATGAAAAAGTAGGTTATGTCAAACTGATACGAGGGGATGGAAAACTTGACATCGCCTTGAAACCCATTGGCGATAAAGATGAACTTTATGCGAGTGAAAAAATCTTAGAATTACTCAAAGTCGAGGGTGGAAGTTTGCCTTTTACCTACAAAAGTTCACCAGAGGTGATACAAAAAGAGTTTGGTCTCAGTCGAAAAGCATATAAAAGAGCCTTAACGAAGCTTATCGAAGCGGGTACTATCGTGCTTCATGAAGAGGGCATCGCACTGAAATGAGACTGGGTATCGCACTGAAATGAGACTGGGTATCGTAGGTGCAGGAGCTTCAGGTCTTTTTGCCGCCATGGAAGCGGCAAAAGCAGGCTTACATGTAAGCGTTTTTGAGAAAAATCCCAAAGTGGGTCGAAAAATCCTCGCCACAGGAAATGGTAGGTGCAATATCACCAATCGCACTATTTCCGCCTCCAATTACCACAGCCAAAAACCATCCTTTACCAACGCAACGCTCAGTCGTTTTAGCAGTGCTAAATGCGTAGAGTACTTTAGAGAAATAGGGCTTGAAGTCGTAGAGGGAGAAAACGGTAGACTCTATCCTATGAATCAGCAATCCTCCAGTGTAGTAGATATGCTAGTGCATGAATGTAAGCGCCTAGGTGTTGCGTTTTTTGTCCAAAGTGAAGTCAGCCATATCGAAAAAGTGGGTCATCAATTTTCCTTACATGTAAACAATGAAAAAAAATTATTTGACTTTTGTTTGATAGCCACAGGTGGGCTTGCAATGCCGACTCTTGGGAGTAGTGAAAGTGGTTATAAGTTTGCGACTTTTTTTGGGCATAAACTTATCCTCACGCATCCCTCCCTTGTGCAGTTGGTGTGTGACGATAAAGCCATCAAAGAGTTAAGTGGTGTCAAAATTGAGGGAAGCATCGAAGTTTTTGTGGATGGGAAAAGTCGAAAATGTGCCCTTGGTGACATTCTTTTTACAAGTTATGGCATCTCAGGAAGTGCTGTTTTAGAAGTGAGTCGCGAAGTCGCACATGCCCTTACATGTAAAGAAAAAACTTTTGTGATGCTTGACTTAATCCCTCATTTTTCAAAAGATCAACTCGAAAGCCTCCTTCAAAAACGCCTTCAATATGCTGTTGATAAATCGCTGACTTTTTGGCTGGAGGGACTTGTCAATAAAAAGCTCGCTCCTTTTATCGTCTCACTTGCAGGACTTAAACACATCCTTAAAGCCTCAGCATTAGAAATCAAAGAGATCAAAAAACTCGCTTTAACTTTAAAATCTATCAAGTTACATGTAGAGGGTACCAAAGGCTTTGGAAGTGCAGAAGTTACCGCAGGTGGCGTGGATGTTAGCGACATTGACCCCCAGACATTTGAATCAAAAATCGTTAAAAATCTCTACTTTACTGGTGAAGTTTTAGATGTAGATGGGGATTGTGGCGGATACAATCTTCACTTTGCTTGGGGTTCAGGCTATATCGCAGGCAATGAAATCGGAAAAAGGAAAAAATAGTGCATATAGATTTAGAAACAACAGCGATGCTTTTAGTCGATGTGCAAGAGAGACTTTTTCCGCATATCGACAACAATACCGCTTTAGCTTTGCGTTTGGAGATATTGTTAAAAGGACTTGGGATTTTAGAAGTGCCTATCTTTTGTAACCAACAATACACCGAAAAACTCGGCGTAACACTTCCCTCTTTATTTTCTCTTTTGAGATCCAAAGAAGTCTATGAAAAGCGCGCTTTTAGCTGTTGCGACAATCCAGACATTTTACATGCCTTGAAATCATCTAATGCCAAAACAATCATCGTAGCAGGCATCGAAGCGCATGTATGCGTTTTGCAAACCGTCCTTGATCTTATCTTTCATGATTATACGCCAGTAGTTGTTGTAGATGCCATTGGTTCAAGACATCACCAAAACCTTGAAATTGCCCTTAAACGCATGGAAAAAGAGGGCGCTATCCTGACCACAACAGAATCACTTTTATTTGAATTACTGCGAACAGCAACACATCCACAGTTTAGAGCGATAAGTGCATTAGTAAAGTAAGTCAATCTTTTTTGTTCCCATGCTATTTTCATGCTACGAATTTAGTATAAGATTTTTACATGAAACAGATATATTGCGGTTCCGTTTTAAAATGCCTATTCTACTTTTACTTAACAGTGGGGGGAATGAAATCTATACAATAGCTCAATAGACATAATTCAAGAAAGAGGGAAATATGCTAAGTTTTTTCAAATCGACTGGCGAACAGCCAAAGATGAATTCTAGTACCGATGATGTTGTGATGACAGTAGTGCTTCGCGAAGCAGAAATCAGTAGTGGAAAACTGAATAACCTTCCTATGGTTCCAAAAGTTGTCATAGGTTTTGTCTCACCAGCACTTGATTTTTCGACTATTGCTTCGCGGCTTAAACAAGCTTTGCCTACGGAGACAACACTCATTCTTTCCACAACCGCTGGCGAGCTTTGTAGCTTCGATAAAATAGTACCCATCGCCAATCTCTATTCTCAAGCCAATGCAGGGACTGGTGATAATATTGTTTTGATGCTCTTTGACCAAAAGATGATTAGTGATGTTTTTGTCGCTTCTGTACCGCTTAGAAGTGAAGATATGGCTACAAGCTCACGCAATGAAGCGCAGAGAATTGAAGCTATTTCCGAAGAGCTTCGAAGGATTCGTGTACCTTTTAAGATGAACCATGAGGACACCCTTGGGTATACGCTTATAGATGGTCTATCGGCAAGTGAAAGTTTTTTTATGGAGGCTGTTTATAATGTTGGCAGTTTTCCTTGCTTACTTATCGGTGGGAGTGCTGGTGGTAAACTTGATTTTAAAAATACCTATATTTTTGATGGAAAGCATGCTTTGCGTCATCATGCATTAATTACTTTCATCAAGCTTACGCCACAATATCGTTTTGGTATCTTTAAAAGTCAAAACTTTAGAAAAACGACCACTAAATTTGCGGTACTCTCCGCTGATCCTATTAAACGGACAGTTTCTTCTTTTTTAGATACGAAAACCAATGCGCGTATTGGTATTATTGAAGCTTTAACGGCTCACTTTTCTTGTTTACCTGAACAACTCGATAACAAGCTTTCTAATTTTACTTTTGGTATCGAAATCGATGGTGAACTCTATGTCAGGTCTATCGCTTCTATTGATGTATCTGCGGATACCGTACATTTTTATTGTGACATTGAAGCAGGAGAAGAACTTCTTCTTTTGGAAAAAACAGATTTTGTTAAAACAACCAGTGATAATTACGCTGAATTTAGTCGTAAAAAACCTAAAGCAATAGGGGCAATTTTCAATGACTGTGTTTTGCGTCGTCTTTTTAATGCGACAGAGATTAACAATCTTCGTGTTTTTAAAGATATTCCTATAGTGGGCTTTTCGACTTTTGGTGAACTTTTAGGTATCAATATCAACCAAACACTCACAGCGGTATTTTTCTATCATATGTTAGATAATGAAACTTTGGAAGATGAATATATTGACCGTTTTGTACAAAAATATGCTGGATTTAAAAGCTATTTTCTTCTACGCAAAATCAATCGTCAAATGATGATTGACAATATTAACAGAGCAATGCTTCTTCAAATGAAAGAGAGTATGCCTGTCATTCTAACCATAGGGAGTACGCTTCGTCATGCGGTAGAGTCGATCAATACAATCGAAAATCAGTTAATGACAGTCAAAAGTCAATTTTCAATTTTTTCAACCAATATGGAACAAAGTAGTCACAGCAATTCAACGCTATCTTCAGAAGTTGAGAATCTTACCAATAATGTTCGGGATATTCGTGCTGTTTTGGGGGTTATCGCCGATATCGCAGATCAAACGAATCTTTTGGCGCTCAATGCTGCTATTGAAGCCGCACGCGCAGGAGAGCATGGACGAGGCTTTGCTGTTGTTGCAGATGAAGTGCGAAAGCTTGCGGAGCGAACGCAAAAAAGTCTCTCTGAAACCAATGTCTCAGTTAGTACGATTGTACAAGCTGTTGAGAGTATTAGTGCTTCAATGAGCGGTGTGAGTGAAGGACTTTTAGAAATGTCTACAAAAAGTTCAAATCTCTCTGTTGAAATGGAAGAGCTCTCTGGAAAAAGCCAAACTATTGCGAGGGAATTACAATCCCAGTCGGTTTTAACTGAACAACTCAATGGTGAACTGACTAAACTCCAAGTCTATGAAAAAACACTTGATATTTTAAACAAATAAACTTTACAAAAGCAGAGGGAACTACTTCCCTCTGTTCCTTTATCTCGTTGGCTTCATAATCATATAACCAATAAATCCAAACAATCCTATCATTAAAAGGGTAAAGAGTAGTGAAAAAGCTTTTACCACTACATAGGCAACGATAAGGATGGAAAGTAGCGTGGGGACTTCGTTGTAGGCTCTGAAAAACTTACCATTTTTCTTACATGTAAGGTTTTCAAGTCCTTTTCTAAAGTACTCTAATGAAAATGAATAAGCAACCAAAATAGCAGCTACAAACAGTTTTGCATAAAGCCAAAAACCTGTTTCAAAAAGTGCGGGGTTTATCCATAACATCATTAAACCGCTTAGAATGGTTGCCCACATGGCGGGTAGTCCGATGTATTTGTAGATTTTGTATTCTTGGATTTTAACCACTTCAACGAACTCTTTTTTCTCGGCATGTTCAACATGGTAGACAAAAAGGCGTGGGAGATAAAACAGCATTGCCATCCATGACATAAAAGAGACGACATGAAATGTCAGTATCCAACTATAATAAAGCATCACTATTCCTTTTTGCCCGCAAGTATAGCAAAAGTATGCGATATTTTTGGGTAGTCAATGTACAAATTAGTCCTCATCTTTAATAGACTTCATCAAGTTATGTGCCATGCCATTAAAAACAAAAAAATGTAAAGGAATGAGCAGATACCAGTAAATTCGACCCGCTAATCCATGGGGGTAAAAGTAAGCTGTTTGGTAAAATGTGCCATCTTTAATTAAAAATTCAAGCCATGCGATACCTGGAAGTTTCATTTGTGCGAAAAGAAGAAGCCTTTTGTTTTCTTGCAAATCCACGACTTTCCAAAAATCGACACTATCGCCGATGCGCAATTCTCTAGAGTCTCGTCTTCCCCGTGAGAGTCCATACCCTCCAAAAAGTTTATCGATGGCCCCTCTTGTCCTCCAAAGCAAATCATAACCAAACCAGCCGTTCTTTCCACCTACAGCACAAAATGTCGTGTAGACCTTGTGCGCACTATGGTTTCCCATGGGAAGTGCTTGTCTGTCGATAAAAACAGCATTCGATAGTGCCGAGTGGTCTATCTCCCATGCTTCACCCGAAGCATCTGACCAGCGGCTGATAATTTGTTTATGTTTAATTTCCTCAATGGTTTCTTTGACCGCGTCTTCATAATCCATAGGATGAATGTTGGGGAAAAGTTTAGTGGCGTTATTATTTTTAAGCAGTACCTCACTTTTTAGACCCTCAATGAGTGCAGAAGCGACAGAATAAGGCACAGGTGTCATGAGCGTTAGCCAGTAGGATGAGAGTTTTGGAGAGAAAAAAGGTACAGGAATAAGCGTTCTTTTAAGTCCACAGGCTAGCGCATATCCCAAAAGAAGGTCTTTATAACTCATCGTTTTGCTACCGATATCGATGATGGTACTGTGTGGAGTATCTATAAAAGCCGCTTGTGCAAGATACTCGATGACATCTTTTTGAGCACTTGGTTGGCAGAGCGTATTGACCCATTTAGGCGTAATCATAAAGGGGAGTTTTTCAACCAAATGTCGGATAATCTCAAAACTAGCCGAACCAGAACCAATGATAACACCTGCTCGAAACCATAAAGTTTGTATTTTGTCTGGTTGTTTGCTGAGAATCTCTCCTGTTTCGATGCGAGAGAGAAGATGTTCACTCGCCGTTTCTTTATCTCCCAAACCTCCGAGATAAATAATGCGTTTCACACCTTGTTTGATACATGCCTCACGGAAATTTTCAGCACTTTTTCGGTCTAACTCTTGATAATTTTTTGAATCCATCGAATGAATGAGATAGTATGCAACATCAATACCCACTAATGCTTTCTCTAAACTAATGGGGTCAAATGTGGTACCGATAGAGACTTGTATATTTTGTTTTTCGATGGAGGGTTTATCTCGTTTCATAAAAAGACGAATGTTAACATCTTCACTCAAAAGTCTATGTTTGAGCCTTCTTCCGATATAACCCGTAGCTCCAGTGATAAGTATGTTCATAATGTAATCCTTTTTGAATTACATCATCATATCCTAATAAAATGGGTATTAGTAGCGCAAAAATGACTATTGATGCAACGACAAAAGAATTAAAATCTTAGCAGCACTCTAATTCGGCTTTTTCCATAAGTTCGATTCCTTTTTCAAAATCATACTCTTCAAAAAGGGCAGAAAGGTAAAAAACATGGGAACAGATATGGTACAAAATATCCTTAGAATCGTGCTTTGCGAAAATAGCTTTGTAGTCTTTAGGGATGAGCGTTTCAAAACGAACCCACAAATCGTTTTTGGCCTCTGGGTGAAGTTCAAAAAGCTCATACATAGCATCTAATACTTGAGTAGCATTTTCATAGCAGTCAATGTTATGAAAACTCACATAGCGATCGCGAATTTCTTCCATCACAAATAGCCTTTTAGAGAGGATTATGCATGTTGTGTTCCATAACATAACCCAAATCACAATAAGGAGCTAAAAGTTTAATCCCTCTATTTTGCCTACACTCTTTTAGAACATAAATTTACTTTTGAAGTGCATGATATAGCGTACACCATCCCTCAGCGCTTATGGTTCCGTCAACAACCTTACATTGCTTCTTCTTGGCTTCAAAATGCATACACTCTTTACAGGCTTGACCATTGTTAGGTTTAGATTGATACTTCATTTGTTCTTGAGAACTTTTGGCATAAAGTGGCATCGTTGAGAAGCTCAGTAAACTCAAAAAAGCCACATTTTTAAAAAAGACTCTACGAGGTAACGATTGGTCTAACCTTTCGATAGTTTCTTTAGATTCATGTGTCATTGAAAAATCCTTTCATAATGGTTTTATTGATTCTTATAAATGTACACTTCTTGGGTTAATTTATAGTTACGAAACGGTGGTTAAGACATATGGAGTTTTATGGAGAGCGTAGCAATGCTGTTAAGCTAAGTCAATAATGCTCTTTGATGGCTTTACATGTAAACAGTTTACTGAATCACTAAACTCGCAAAAGGTTGAGGTTCGCTGAAATGATACCCTTGAAAATAGTCAATTCCCAGTTCTTTACATGTAAGGTAAATTTCTTCGCTTGCAACAAATTCTGCCACGGTTTGCATATTCATTTTTTGAGCGAACATAACCATGATTTCGACGACTGCTTTATGAATGGCATTTTTATGGATATTTTTGATAAGTGAACCGTCGATTTTGATAAAATCAGCTTGGAGTTTTGCCAAATATTCAAAGTTCGAGTAACCTGTTCCAAAATCATCGATGGCGATTTTCACCCCTTGGCTTTTGAGCGAGCTTAAAAAGGAGATGACTTCGGGGTGATTTTCGATGCCTTCGCCTTCAGTGACTTCAATAGTGAGTCGTTCTGCTACATTAAATTCATACATCTTTTCAAACAAAAAATCAACCCTGTTTTGGTCTAATATATCGCTAAGAGCGAGGTTGATTGAAAACTCTGCTTTTTTATCGGCAAAAAAAGCAAAGGATTTTTGAATGACGATTTTGGTGATAGCGCCGTATAAATTGGCGCGTTTGGCATGTTCTAAAAAAAGGTAAGGCGAGATGATGCGACCTTCGGTATTTCTAAGGCGTACCAAACATTCAAATTTGGGGATTTTACCCCCTTCGATGCTTTGTGCAAAAACTTCAAAACGCCCTTTTTTAAGCCCTTCTCGAATCGTTTTTTCCCACTCGACATCAGCTCTTGCATTCGATTGAGGATTGCACAAAGAAGGCGTGGCGGCATCATAAACCATCAAATCTTTACCAATGCGTTTGGCCTGTTTCATCGCAAATTCGGCGTTGAGAAAAAGGTCGTCATAACCGATGGCAACACCGATGCGAAGCGGTGTGTAGATGCGCTCATTTGCCACTTCGATGGGTGAATAGCCAAAGTACCAGAGGCACGATTCAATGTTTTGCAAGAAGTGTTCAAGCGCAACTTCTTTTCCTGCAAGAATGGCGAAAAGATCAGCCCCCAAGTGAAAAACGACGGCTCCTGAGAAGCGCCGTTGCAGTCTTTGCGAGATGGTTTTTAAGATTTGATCGCCGACTTCATAGCCAAAGGAGTGGTTGAAGTTCCAAAAGCCATTGACATTGAGGAGGGCGAGTTTATTAGCAGTTGAGTTTGCTAGGGTGTTGATAAAGCGCTGACGATCGGGCAGTTCGGTGAGGGGATGAATTCTGCCATATTTTAATTCGTACTTGAGCTCTTTTCGCATCCTTGCTTAACCCTTATGGTAATAATTTCGTTATTGTACTATCACACTGTTTAAAAAATCATCGACTGCTTTGGTGTAGGTTGCATCTGCGCCTAAGCGTTGGTTGATTTCTTTATGACTCATATTTTCTTTGAGCAATAAAGTTTTAGTCCCAAAGGAAGAGGCTTTGGTTAAAAACTTTTCCGCTTGTGAGCAGGAGTCATCCCGTTTAGTGGAACAAACCGCGAGAAGCGGCATACGAGCGGAGCTTAGTTGATGAAACGGTGAGAGGCTTTGCCAATAGGCAGGATCGCTTCCAAACGCTTGGTCGTATAAGCGCATATGTTTGGCACTCATGAGCATGGGTGTATCCATCACGGCACTATCGAGTGCAACGGCTGCGATGGGAGGCGTGATAGCGTTGGGGGCATACAAGGAAGAAGAAGAGGCAATCATAGCGATGATATGAGCCCCAGCGGAGTGTCCCATTAAAATAAATTGGGCTTTGTTCCCACCCCATGATGCACTTTTTTCTTGAGCAAACCCGAGCGCTTTAGCCACCGCTTTGACCTGTTCACTCACCGGCGTATCAGGAAGCATTTTATAGTTGGT
>JAQWCT010000092.1 GCA_028705785.1 Sulfurospirillaceae bacterium
GGTTTGGCTTGCTTACCGAGTAAAAAATGCACCATGTACGATTGTTCATTGACCCATGTTCCTCTTTGGTGTTGGTTCATACCCATCGTCCAAAAACTGACTACTTTTCTATTTTTTTCAATATAAAGGTTTGCAAGCAGTTGCAATTTGGCTTTAAAATCCTCGATTTTTTCATCTGGATTACCTTTAGCAATTTTTGCCACATACTCTAAAGTATAAGGCTCTAAACCTTTTTTAAAATCTTCAAATGAGATTTCCCAATGCACAGCTGCAGCACCTGCTTTATCCATTTTCATGGTATCGCCAGCTTTTACACCTAAGTGTGCAAGCCCTGGGGCTTCTTTCTCACTGATGACTTTGGCATCTTCTTTTCTGTTGATAACCAATTCTTTTTCTGAATAACCATTTTTCTTAGCATCCGCTTCTGTTCGCATACCATAACCGATATTGGCAAAACCCGTTGCAAAAATAGTGTTTTTCTTTACAAAATCCCAGTCAATTGCTTCTGGGTGATTGTAAACTATCTCTCGTGCAATATAGTTCCAAATCGCCAAATCTGTACTTGGTGAGAAAATGATTTCAGTGTCCGCAAGGTCGGAACATCTGTGTGTATAAGTAGAAAGGTTGATAACTTTAACTTTATCAGGAGCTGATAGTTTTCTATCACTGACTCTTGACCAAAGAATTGGATGCATCTCAGCCATATTCGCACCCCATGTGACGATGGTATCGGTGATTTCGATATCGTCATAACAACCTGATGGCTCATCGATACCAAATGTTTGCATAAATCCAGCCACCGCTGAAGCCATACAATGTCTTGCATTTGGGTCGATACCATTAGCGCGGAAACCTGCTTTCATGAGTTTTGCAGCAGCATATCCTTCTTGAATCGTATATTGACCTGAGCCAAATACACCAATAGCCTCTGGGCCACCGGCTTTAAACGCTTTTTTGATATGTTTTTCCATCTCATCAAACGCTCTTTTCCAAGAAACTGGTTTAAACTGACCTTTTTTGTCAAATTCACCTTTATCATTCATACGAAGTAAAGGTTGCTTTAACCTATCAGCACCATACATAATTTTAGCGGTAAAATACCCTTTGATACAGTTAAGTCCACGATTCACTGGACACGCTGGATCACCTTTAACTGCGACAACTTTACCCTCTTTTGTAGCCATCATGATACCACAACCGGTACCACAGAAACGACAAACGGCTTTGTCCCAGCGCCAACCCGCTTCTGCTTGTTCAGCAGCAGCTTTAAGTTCACTAGGAACACTGATGCCCACGGCCGCAGCGGCACTTGCAGCAGCGGTTGTTTTTAGAAAGTCTCTTCTTGAAAGCGACATATTGATACCTCCTGATTTGAGTCATATACGAGAGAAGTCTACCACTATGCAAAATCTCAATCCATGACTTAAGTCAATAGGTTAGATTAAAAATTCAATAAAGGAATAAAGATAACAAAACAAGTGCCGCCATTTTTATTTTCTACTTTAATCTTGCCATGAAAACGGTTTTCAATAATGTCTTTGCAAATAAATAGCCCCACTCCAGCGCTATCTCTTTTACATGTAACATTAAACTCAAAGATACTTTCAATAGGTTTGATAGTTACACCACCAGCATTATCTTGAATAGAAATAACACATATTTCATCTTTTTCATCTACATTAACATCAATGACTGCTGCCAAGTGATCTACTGTATCAAACTCTTCTTTGGCATTGAGCAAAATATTGAGAATGACTTGTATAAATTCATTAGGATTACCGCGTATGATAGAATTTGCCATCTTATTAATCCTCAATTCTATTTGGGAATTTTTTAAAGAATAATCCAACATTTTTTGAATGGATTCTAATTCTTCACATACGAAAAATTGATTTTTATTGGTGTACGATTGAAGAAGAAAACTATAGAAAGTATCAATTGTCTCTGAAAGATGTTTTATTATTTCGAAACTCATATCAAGTGATTCAATCAACTTTACTTTTTTCACGCGTGTCTCCAAAACAAGACTGCCTTTCATATAGGTTAAAATCGCACCCAGCCCATTAAGAGGCTGTTTCCATTGATGGGCGACATTGCCAATTGTTTTTCCAATAGAAATATATCTTGATTGATAGAGCCGTTCTTTATTGGCTTCTAGTATCTGAACTTTCATTCTATTGTGTTCAAGTTTCATCAATCTAATTTTCAAAAGCAACATACATGTAAAGATAATCATCTCCCATAGGCTCCCCAATAAAAGAACATTTTTGCCCATTGCGATAACAGGAATAAGCCCTATTTGCATCAACCAAAACAAAAGTGCTCCACTGTAAAATCCCAATAATCCTACAAGATATAATTTAGCGAACAATACTTTTCTACACAAAGCAACAAACCCTAAAAATACACAATATGACGGAACGATAATCCCCGCTATAAAAGCAATGGTTTGCCATGAACTATGAATGTCGAGCGCAAAAAATACTACAACAGTGATAATGCACAGAAAATAGGTCATTTTTACAAGCAGTGAGGATAAGCGATGAATGTCTAAAAAATAAAGGCTTAATAGCAAAAGGGCAACATGAAACCCCTGAGAACTTGCCACTCTAATGAAAGTATTGACCCATAAAAAATCTTGCAAGATAAGAAAAGTATAATTATGAATATACATAATAAATATCCAAAATGAGGCTAAATGAATACTATAAAACAAGTATTCTTTCAGTTTGAATATACCATAGAGTATGACATTTGACAATAATAACAAAAACAAGCATCCTGAAAAAAGTGCTACTACGATAATGGGTATAAATTTGTCAGAATAAAGTTTAGCTTTCGTGTCAATATCCATAGAAATGATAATAGGTCTATTAGCGATAATTTTAAAAAGATAGGTTAAGGGTTCATCGGATTCCAACACAGAAAATCGAACAAAAAAGTCCTTTACTTCTCGCTCTTTTAATTGAATGGTATTACCATTGATAGTCGAATGTATGAGTTGATTTTCTTTAAACACAAAACACTCAATCCGTGCCAACTGGTCATATTTAAATTCTATAAAAAGCTCTTGAGGATTGGTATTTTTGAGTTTTAACGCAATCCAATAAGTAGCATTATTGGCGCCTAAACTCTTTACATGTAAAGGTAATTTCTCAAATTTACCTTGGTTCAATAATGCATATACATCGTTATAATTGAGATGTTCAGTATCTTTAAATATTTTGGCTTGCTCAAGCAAAACTGGTGAAGGAAGAGAGTTTGAAATATGGAGCGATTCAACAGAAAATAAGAATGAGGGAATGAGAAACAAAAAAATAAAAAAACACTTCACTTAGTTCATCCCAACATTAATATTGACGAATATCTCAATCTCCTATCTTATTTTTTGTAAATTCTTTATCAAGATTGATACGATACCCAACACCTCTTATCACGGAAATAACATCATTACCTAATTTTTTGCGTACACGCAAAACAAGGTTTTTAACAGCTGAATTGCATTGTACTTCATAATTCCATAATTTTGCTTCAATAAGCTCTTTAGAAATTGTTCTATGATGATTTTCCAAAAGAAATTCAATGAGTTCTAGTTCTTTATGTCCTAAAGTTTGAATTACATTGTGATAGTAAAATTCCTTGGTATCTCTATTAAAATCAAGTTTTGATTAAAAGTAATTAAATTGGGTGTAACATGCGTTCTCTTGATGGCCTGCAATAGCTTTTCAACTAAAAGCATAAACTCAATAGGTTTTATCAAATATCCATCGATAGCTAAATTAGCCGCATTTAAAAGTACATTTTTATCATCAAAGCTCGTGAGCATGATGATGGGAATTTGATAATCAATTTGACGGATTTGTCGCGTTAGCTTAATACCATCTTTTTTGGGCATTCTCACATCGGTTAGAATAATATCTGGTTGTTCATCTTCATAAAGATTGTACGCTTCTTCGCCATCTTTAGCACAATATACTTTATGAAACAACATCTTAAGCGTATGCGTCATTTGTAGTCTAGTCGTAAAATCATCTTCGACAAACAAGATGCGTTTACTTTTTAAAATCAACACGCTACTACTGTTCAAATTCGATCCTTAATACAAATACTAGAGGCAAATGACAGAAAAATAGATATGCATTATAGCGCATCAAAGTCATATGAAAGTCACACCATAAGGCTAACTACATGACCATAAAAATTCATCTTTACATGTAGAATTCAAACTATAAGTTTTTAAAATCATTAGCTTCGTCGTTCATCATGTAAAACATCACATTCACAAAGGATTTTCATGCTTCAGACAATTCGCGCTAAATTACTATTTTTACTCTTTGTTTTTCTTTTTGCAATTGGTAGTTTAGGATATCTACTCACATCCAATACCAATGATGCTGAAAATGCTGCTACACAAATTAAAAATGCTGGATACATTCGTTCACTCAGCTCACAACTTGGTGTTCATACAAGAGGTTATCAGCTTTTCTTTGACCAGCGTATTTTAGAAAGTTATTTTACAACATACAACACGATATCAAAACTTATTGTAGAGCTTCGCCCGTCTTTAAAAACCAATGAGACTAAAGCCTTACTGGAAGAAGTATTAAATGAAATTGAAACCTATCACAGAGCTAGTACCGCGAGATTTGAACTTCTTAAAAAATACAAAACGGCTATTACAACGGTAGAATTTAAAGACTCTATAGATGGACATGCATTAGCCGAGCTCAACACACAAGCGAGTAAAAATTATTTTAAAATAGAAGAGTTGGTCAACACATTAACAGATGCATTAGAAATATACGAATTTTCAATGCTTGAAAAGGCAAAAATATTCGGTTTAATTCTCGCAGCTATTATTTTTATTATTGCCATTGCTATTTTTCTATTGATCAACCGCTCAATTCACGCTGCTATCACAAAAGCTATCATCGGTTGCCAATATATTTCTGAAAATAAAGACTTGCATTATCGCATTCAAACAGGTAGTAATGATGAAATAGCACAAATCACAACCGTGATGAATCAACTGCTCTCTCAATTAGCCAAAGCGCTTGATGATGCCAAAAAAACAGCCATCGAAAATGCAGCTGTCTCGGAAGAATTGTCTAGTACCTCCATGCAAATTGGTATTCGTATTGAAGATGCAGCTAAAGAGGTAGAAGAGACAACACAAGCCACGGAAGCTGTCGCCGAGATATTGCATAAAAGTGAAGATAGCTCACAAAAATCAGGATTTTTAATCGCAGAAGTAGCCACAGAACTTAACGGTGCTGCCGAAGAAGTTTTGGCCGTCTCAACCAATCTTCAAGGTGTTGTAACCCAACAAACAGATCTTTCTACCAGATTGGAACAACTCGACCAAGAAGTAGTTCAAGTCAAGCAAGTGCTAGCTGTTATCGCAGATATTGCTGAACAAACCAACCTTTTAGCCCTCAATGCTGCTATAGAAGCGGCGCGCGCAGGTGACCATGGTAGAGGATTTGCTGTTGTTGCTGATGAAGTGCGAAAATTAGCTGAGCGCACACAAAAAAGCCTTATTGAAAGTAACGCAACCGTTGCAGTCATCGTTCAATCGGTAAATTCTGCGGCTGAAATGATGAAAGTGAGTGCGAAAGAGATACAACAATTAAGCAATCGTGCTCAAGTGACTCAAACATTGATGCTCAAAACAGTCTCAAATATGAATGAAGCGCAAGACATGGCTAAGCAAACCGTGCAAGATACCAAAATGGGAAGAGTTAAAACATCAGAAGTGATTGAGCGAATACACAATGTCAGCCAATTTTCCAATACCAATGCAAGAAGCGTTGAAGAAATTGCTTCGGCTGCTGAGCATTTAGCAAAATTGTCTGAGGGGCTTAGTGTGACACTCTCAGCTTTCAAAACTACTTAATTTTGATAGTTACTATGTTTATGTCACATCAATCCTTACATGAGGCTATCAACTCAATTATCGCTACATGTAATCTCATGCCAGAAGTTTTTCGAGATGGCATCATTTTGTGTGATAGGGCAAAAGAAACTATCCATGTGAGTGAAAAAGTATGTGTATTTACAGGATACACACAAGAAGAATTAAGCAAAAACAATCTTTTTTCACTCATCGCAAATTGCTCCACTCTTTTCCAAAAAGATACGGTTCAATTTGCAACATCCATCAAATCCAAACAAGGGCAGATGATACCTATTATTGTGTATCCTAAAGTTATTCAGCTTCATGAGCATACTTTATTTCTCTTTATTCTGCAAAAACAGTTGGCATTAAAACTACCTCTTAAAAGTTACTTTTTAGCACAATTTCCCAATCGTTTTTTATTTTTACACGAAATGCTGCGGCATGCTATAACACATAGTCATGAAAATAATACCTATGGGGCATTACTCTTGCTTGATATTAATAATTTTAAAATTATTAATCATGTTAAAGGACATACTATTGGTGATTATGTTTTAACTGATATCGCCAAAAGAATCTCATTGGTTGTCAATACGCTGAGTGTTGAGCATCTCAATGGCGATGAATTTGCAATTGTTTTCCAAACACAATCAAAGCGCTATCATAATGCCGAAGAAAAAATACGAATCTTATCCACCAAAATATTAAAAGCTATTCAAGAACCTATCCTCATTGAAAATCAATCATTTATTTTAACCGCAAGCGTTGGTGTCGTTCCTTTTTTAGGCGAACAATATACACCTGAAAAAATAATCCAATATGCAGATGCCGCACTGCATGAAGCTAAAAAATATGGACGCAACTCAACACATTTTTTTAGTCCACTGCTACAACAAAAACGCGAAGATAAAGCTACATTATTAGAACGCCTCCAATATGCTATTTTGCATCAACAGATGAGTATCTTTTATCAAAAACAGTGGAAACATACAATCAAAAACAATGGCATAAATGTCATTGGTGCTGAAGCTTTAGTTCGTTGGATTGACCCAGTACATGGCATTATCACCCCTGAAAAATTTATACCTCTTGCAGAAGAGAGTGGATGTATCATCCCTCTTGGCACATGGATACTCCACGAAACTTTGAAACAGTTGAAACTATGGGAAAACGACCCTATAAAATGCGAGTGGCAACTCTCCATTAATATCAGTATTAAACAATTTGAAAGAGATGATTTTATCGCTGTTGTTCAAAATTTGGTACAGCAAACAGCCTGCAATCCCCACAAAATTCGTTTTGAATTAACAGAAAGTCTCCTCGTTCAAGATTTGACAAATTCGTTGAAAAAGATAGAAGCGCTTACCAAATTAGGTATTTCACTCTCTATTGATGATTTTGGAACAGGGTACTCTTCCCTATCCTATTTAAAACGATTGCCTATTCATGAGTTAAAGATAGACCAGTCGTTTATTCGAGATTTAATAACTGATAATGCTGATGTCATTTTAGTCCAAACGATACTTGGCATAGGAAAACGCTTTGGACTTGATGTCGTAGCTGAAGGCGTAGAAACAAAAGAACAATATGAAATGTTATGCGAAATGGGATGTGCTTATTTTCAGGGTTATTTTTTGAGTAAACCAATCGAGGGCGCATTGCTTTAAATTGCTTTACATGTAAAGATAAAAATAGCCTACTTTTTTATTGCTATCTTGAAAAAGAAATATTGCTGTATAGTGTAGACAACTGCGATGCAACAACATTTCAGCACTTTCAAATAAAGGATATCACATGAAAAAAAGCCTAACATTTATAATGCTTCTGTTTGCCGTACTTATGGTGAGTGGTTGTGAGACATGGCGTGGTGCTAAACAAGATGCATCTGATGGTGCCCAGTGGAGCAAAGACAAGGTTAATGACGGGGCTAAATACATAGAGAAAAAAACAGAATAGTTCTAAGTTATAGCTATTTCGATTAATACAGGAGAAATATTATGAACACCATAGAAATATACAAACAAGAAATTGAAGCCGAGTTGGATCTTGCACGAGAAAAATTAGATGAACTTAAAGCCAAAATAAGAAGTTTTTCGGATGTAGAGCGCATCGAGTCTCTTGAAGACATCGAAGAACTTGAGAAGATTGCGAGTGAGATGAGGACTAAGATACAAGACTTTAATGAAAGTATGGAAGATTCTTGGGTACAAATCAAAGGCGATATTGACAGCTCTCGGAACAAAATAAACGACGCTTTTGCAAGGTTAAACAGGTCATTGATTTAGAATCTGACGACATTTTGGATTATAAATAGCCTCTTCTCTTGATTATTGACAATCATCTTTACATGTAAGGGTGATTGTTTGATTTTTTCCCTTCGATTTTATATATAATATTCATGCATTAAACCATGGAGAACGATATGCTACAAAAACTTTTTTGGAACGACCCCTATTTGAGTGAAATTCAAGCGAAAATTGAAGCGGTTGAGGGTGAGTGTATTTACTTAGATAAGACCATTTTTTACGCATTTTCAGGCGGACAAGAGAGCGATTTTGGAACCATTGGTGGCGTTGAAGTCTTAGAAGCGATGAAAGAAGGTACCAACATTCGGTACACCCTCAAAAGTGGATATGCGCTTCAAGTGGGTCAAGAAGTAGCGGTAAAGATCGACTGGCAGAGGCGTTATAGCCTGATGCAACACCATTTCGCCGCGGAATTAATCCTGGAACTCCTCTATCAAGAGCTAGGTTCTGTGGAAAAAATCGGCGCACACATCGCCCAAGATAAAGCTAGAATTGATTTTTTTTGGCATGAAAACATTAGCACCTTGTTTCCCCTCCTTCTTCTTAAAGCAACGGAACTAATCAATAAAAACCTACCCATCAAAAGTGACTACAGCGACATTGCAAACCAAAGACGCTACTGGGAAGTCGATGGTTTTGCACAAGTTCCTTGTGGAGGAACGCACCTAAAACGCACGGGCGAAGTAGGTCAACTCTCCTTAAAACGCAAAAATATAGGTAAAGGCAAAGAGCGCATTGAAATTTATTTGGATAAATAGCTATTTGTATTTACATGTAAAGGAATTTTATGAACATCGTTCCGATTTGTGAAAAAGATTTTCATCAGTTTTGGCCTGAATTTGAGGTGATCATTCAAGCCCAAGAAACCTATGCGTACGAACCAAATATGACCTATCAGGAAGCCTATACCTTATGGTGTGAAGTACCGCAAGTCTGTTTTGTAGCCAAAGAGGGCGAAACGATACTCGGCAGTTACTTCCTCAAAGCAAACGGTATGGGACCGAGTTCACATATCTGTAACTGTGGGTATATGGTCTCCTCCAATGCAAGAGGTAAAGGCGTAGCGCGCGCGCTTTGTGAACACAGCCAAGAAATGGGTCGCTCCTTAGG
>JAQWCT010000093.1 GCA_028705785.1 Sulfurospirillaceae bacterium
ACTTCTCGCCTAAGCGCTCATAGCTACGGCATCGCCATAGACTTAGACACTAAATTCTCAAGCTACTGGAGATGGGATAAAACCTATCAATACAAAAATGAAATCCCCCAAAAAATCGTCGATATATTTGAAAAATACGGCTTTGTTTGGGGTGGGCGATGGTATCACTACGACACCATGCACTTTGAGTATCGACCTGAGTTGTTTGAAAGTATAGACTAAATGGAGGCTTTACTTATCATCGATATGCAAGTAGGTTCGTTTCAAACGCCTCGTTTTGAAGCAGAAAAAGTCATTGAAAACATTAATCTTCTCTCAAAATTTTTCAGAGAAAAAAATCAGCCTGTTATTTTTGTGCAACACGATGGGACAAAAGAAAACTTTTTAATTTATGATACGGATGAATGGCACATCTTGCCTTCTTTGATTCAAAAAGCAAATGATTACTACATTGAAAAAGAAGCCAACGATTGTTTTTATAAAACTGAGTTAGAAGCACTTTTGAAAAAGCTAGATGTTCAAAAACTTTATATCTGCGGTTGCGCCACTGACTTTTGTGTTAACGCCACAGTTCATGGAGCATTGGTAAGAGATTATGCGATTACGGTCATCAAAGATGGACACACAACGGCTGATCGTCCAATGTTAAAAGCAGAGCAAATTATTAACTTTCACAACTGGGTATGGGAAAACTTAACACCGACACAAAGCCGCATTGAGGTTAAAAACACGCACGAGATAATTCAATAGAGCTTTACATGTAAAGCTCTATTTTAAACAACATTCCTCGTTTTTTTCTGCATCCTCTTTGATAATAGCTTGACCTGCGATAACCGTTTTACCATCATATGTCATCGTTGGGTTTCCGTGTAGCTTCCAACCGTTATTTAAAAACTCCGTAATCCTTGCGCAAAAAGTCGAATCATCGGGTCCTGTGATAAGTTTGTACTGCATTTTTACTCCTTTGAAATGTTTACATGTAATGAACTGTTGCATTTTTTGCAACAACTGAAATGATGATTTGAACTATTCGGAAATTCCAGATAGTTCAATTTTTCCTACTGCACTCACCACCCTATTCCGTCCTTGCTCTTTAGCCTGATAGAGACATTTGTCGCCTAAGACGACGAGTGTGTTGAAGTCATCGATTGTGTCGTTGTTTTGGATGAGTCCAAGGCTTATGGTCACGCGGATTTCTTTACCGTCGTACAAAATCAAGGTTGATTCAACCTTTTGGCGTATGCGTTCAGCGATGACTTTGGCTTCGTCAAGGTTTGTTTGCGGTAACAGTATGCCAAACTCTTCACCGCCAAGTCTCCCGATGATGTCGTATTCTCTGGTTTGATCCAAGAGTGTTTGTGCAACGCTTTGGATGACCAGATCACCACATTCATGTCCATAAGTATCATTGACTTTTTTAAAATGGTCGATGTCGAGCATCACAAAAGAGATGCCTTTGTCGCCTTCCCATTTTCTTTTTGAGGTTTCGTACCATGTGCGACGATTGAGAAGATTTGAGAGTCCATCAAGAGACATTAAAATGTGATTGTGTAAGGCATTTTTGTAGGCTTCTTTTCCATTTTTACGGTTGAGTAAGATAACTGAATATACATAACCCACCAAAGGAATCGCAAGGGAGAGAAAGATAACCATTTCTTCAGCACTTTGGTTGGTGTACGCCATCACAGAAGCGATAAAAGCGACTTGATACCCTTCCATGATAAAAAAGATTTTATTGGTAATGAGTGGTGTTTGCATCATCGTAGCGACCAAATAAAAGAACCACGAATAAATCACAAAATGAACAGGATTGCCAAAAAGCAGATATGTTAAGGTCACGGCACTAAACCCCATCGTTCCAAAAGTGGTAATGGCAAGGACATTGCGATGTTCAAAAAAAGGATGAAATGAAGCAAAAACTACCATAATGGCAAAAAATACCGCCGTTGCTCGTCCACCTAAGATAAAATAAAAATTTTCACTTTCGCTATGCAACTGATAATCAAAGGGAATATACGCCATAGATAAAAAAAGACCAATACAACTAAAATAAAAAAAATTCTTAGAGATTCGCTTCCAAAAATAAGTCTCAAATGAATCAAAGTGGACAAGACGATTGGGTAAAACCTCTCTAAGCATAAGTGTATTACTCCTCTTTTTGGTCTAACAGTTGTACCTCTTCAATATCGGTGCTAAAGTCTTGGTACTCAAGCTTAGCATCTTTCAGATTTTTAGTCGCTTTTGCCCCTAGTTTTTTCAAGTTTTCCACTCGCCCTAAAAGATTTCCAGTGCCCTCTGTGAGTTGTTTTTGAGCATTGTCATAAGTACCGTTTAGCGTTTGGAGTTGGATGCCTACTTTTTTGAAACTCTCAGCAAAACCGACCATTTTGTCGTACATCTTTCCTGCTTCTTCAAAAAGCTTAGTAGCTAATGTGCTCGATTGTTCACTTTGCCAGTAAAGATAGATAGTGCGAAGTGAAATAGTCAGCGTAGAGGGTGTGACGATGGCGATATGTTTTTTAAGAGCATGCTCGTAGAGCTTTGGGTCTTGTTGTATAGCAACGGAAAAAGCTCCCTCGATGGGGACGAACATAAAGACATATTGGAGTGTTCCATGCTTGTAGTGAGCATAGTCTTTGGAGTCAAGTGTGTTGATGTGTTCTAAAAAAGCACTTGCCATGCTTTTGGATGCGATAAGTTTTTCTTCATCACTCTCAGCTTTGATAAATTCATCGTAGCTATTGAGAGAAACTTTAGAATCAATGATGATAGTGCGTTCTTGAGGCAGTTTGATGACGACATCAGGGCGTTTGATGCGACCTTCTTCATCTTTATAGCTCTCTTGCGTTTCGTAGTGAACACCTTTAATAAGCCCCGAATACTCCAAAACACTCTCTAGTATCATCTCGCCCCAACTGCCTTGGCTTTGTTTTTTACCTTTAAGGGCTTTGGTAAGGTTTTCAGCCTCTTTACCAATACTTAGCCCCGTGCGTGCAACGAGTTCTATCTCTTTGGAGAGTTCGGCAAATTTTTTGATGCTGGATTCTTGGGAGTTTTCAACACTTTTTTTGAAGCTATCTAAGTTTTCTTTGAAAGGTTTTAAAAGGGTATCGAGTGATTTGATGGAAGTTTCATCAAGTTTTTTGAGTTTATTTTCTAGGTTGTGCTCCATGATGGCGTTTAGTTTGAGTTCAAGTTTTATGCCTTGCTCATCCAAATCGTCTTTGAGTCTTTGATTGCCCTCTTTTTGGGCTTTAAGTTCGGCTTCCATGGTGGCATTTTGTATTTTTAAAGAGGTGTTTTCATTTGAAAGAGACCTTATCCAAAAGGCTAAGAAGATGACCACCACCATGAATGCTACACATATGACTACAATGAGAGGGTCTAAATTCATATTTTTTCCTATTCTACGAAAATGGTATCCAAGATTTGGTTTTTAAAGCGAATATTTTCTAGATTCTGTTTTAAAACACGGTTTTCTTCTTTTAAAATTGAGTATTCACCGTAGAGTTTGCTGATATCACGGCTCATATAATAGATTTGATTTTTGATATAGATTTTGGGCAAAATCAATAAAAATGCCACAAACATGACCATATACACTAAAAGCAAAAACCTAAAGTCAAGATTTTTCTCGACCTTTTGCTCGGCATCATAATGGTCTAAGAGTTCGTTTTTATCGTCCATCGCTACGCTTTAATCGAAAATACACGAAGTTTTGCACTTCGGCTTCTAGGATTTTTTTTCAACTCTTTGTTACTTGCTTCGATAGGCTTTTTCGTGAGAAGTTTACCCATAGAATGGTTATTGCCACACAAACAACGCATCACTTCTTGGGGACAGATACAGTTTTGACTCCAAAACTTAAAAGTTTGTTTGACGATGCGGTCTTCGAGGGAATGAAATGAGATGATAGCCACCCTACACTCTTGAAGATTTGCATTTTTGATACTCTCCAACAAAGCGTTCAAGACACCTAGCTCATTATTGACTTCGATACGAATAGCTTGAAAAAGGAGTGTTGAGGGGTGAATGGTCTTCTTTCCACCAATTTTTTCAGCTAATTTTGAAAGCTCTTTCGCACTTTTGATAGGCTCTTTTGCTCTTGCTTCACAGATAATTGAAGCCAACTTTTTATACTCGTGAATTTCGCCATATTCTCTAAAAATCTCTTCTAACGCTTCTTTAGAATAGTCATTAATGACCTCATACGCACTGAGTTCTTGTAAAGGATTCATCCGCATATCTAAAACATCCGAGTCAAAGGCAAAACCTCTCTCTTTTTTATCCAGTTGTAGTGAAGAAACACCGATGTCAGCTAAAATACCTCGAATAGGAAGATGTCCATACTTTTCAATGACAGAAGAAAAATTGCCATACTCAAAGATGATGCGCTCACTAAATCGCTCCAATCTTTTTTGACTAAATGCGATAGCTTCAGCGTCTTGGTCACAGCAAATAAGCTTTACATGTAAAGATTGTTCCAACAAAGCCTCGCTATGCCCACCATAACCAAGTGTACAATCAATAATATACCCCTCATCAATGCCTGCAAAAGCCTCTTTGACCTCTTCTAAAAGTACAGGAATATGGGGAATGTTCACGCGTGATCCTTGATTAAAATGTGTATATTATAATGCATCAAGGCTTACAATCGCCTCATACGCAACATCCATCATCGTATCTATTTCTTTACATGTAATGATAAATGGTGGCATAAAATAGACCACATTGCCCAAAGGTCGCAACAATACACCTTTCTCAAGGGCATAGGTAAACACCTTTAAATTGACTCTTAAACTTGCATCATAATTGACAAGTTCCACAGCAGCTATCATCCCTGTTTGTCGCACTTCTTTGACATTTTTGAGTGTTTTAAATTTTTCTAATTTTTGGGCAATATGGGCTATTTTTTCTTTGTTTTTTTCTACAATATTGTCATTTTCAAAGATGTCGAGTGTTGCATTTGCAGCACTACACGCAAGAGGATTTCCCGTGTAGCTATGCGAATGTAAAAATGCTTTATACTCACTATAATCACCATAAAATGCCTCATAAATTTCATCCGTCGTCAAAACAACAGAAAGAGGTAAATATCCTCCCGTAAGTCCTTTGGAAAGTGCCATAAAATCTGGACTAACGCCTGCTTGCTCACACGCAAACATCGTACCTGTTCGTCCAAAGCCAACAGCGATTTCATCGGCAATAAGATGAATATGATATTTATCACAAAGTGAGCGTACGAGGGTGATATAGAGAGGATGATACATGTGCATTCCACCAGCACATTGAACTAACGGCTCGATAATTAAAGCAGATATTTTTGTCCCATCTTGGCTAAAAATCTGCTCTAATGCTAAAGCAGCTTTTTGGGCTTCTTCTTCACTCATATCTTTGGGAACAGGTGTTTGAATGGTTTGCAGTAAGATACTTTCAAACACTTCTTTATAAAGCTTTACATCCCCTACAGAAAGCGCGCCAATGGTTTCACCATGATAGCTATTCTCCAATGAAACAAATAAAGGTCGATGCTCCCCTTTGTTTTGGTGGTATTGGTAACTCATTTTAAGCGCTACTTCGATGGCACTAGAGCCATTATCTGCAAAAAAGCACTTTTCTAGTCCTTTTGGAGCTAGCGCACATAACCGACTTGAAAGTCTAACGATAGGTTCGTGGGTAAAGCCTGCAAAAATGACATGCTCCAAAGTATCTAACTGCTCTTTGACTTTTTGGTTGATATAAGCATTGCAATGCCCAAAAAGATTGACCCACCATGAACTAACACCATCTATATAACTGTTATCTTCAAAATCATAAAGATACACACCCTCACCTCTTTTAATCGGAAGAATAGGCATCGTTTCATGGTCTTTCATCTGCGTACAAGGATGCCAAATGTGCTTTAAATCCTCTTTCACTAAGGTTTTTGTATCAATTTTCACATTTTACCCCTAACAAAATTTGTTTTTATGGTTGTTTAATAACTATATAGATAGAATTATAGCTAATAAATGAGAGTTGCTAAAAGGAAAAGAATGATTACATGGATGCAAAGGCATAAAAAATATCTTGTCATCACCATTTGGATCAGTACCATTGCATTTGTGGGTGCTGGATTTGTGGGATGGGGAGCTTATGATCTTAACAAAGACCGTACTGCTTCAGTCGCTAAGGTAGGAAACAGAACCATTTCAGTACAAGAATTTCAACAAGCCTATGGTAATCACTACAGTTTTTACAACAATCTTCTAAGCGGAAAACTCACTCAAGAACAAGCTGAGCAAATGGGTTTAGAAAAAATGGTTATGAATACCCTCATCAATCAAACTTTACTTCTCAATTATGCGGATGACATAGGGCTTATAGCTACACAAGAAGATATTAAAGAGCGTCTTAAAAATAACCCAAACTTTCAACAAGATGGAGCATTTAGCAAAGATGTTTATTATGCACTACTCAAACAAAACAAAATTGCACCCAACGAGTATGAAGATAGCCTCAAAAAAGAAATTTTAACTGCCAAATTAGAAAATTTTCTCAAACTAGTGCCTTCTACACAAGAAAGTAGTATCTTTGCTTCTGCCTTTTTTATGGAGGACCGTTTGGCTATTAGCAGTGTTTCGTTAGAAGCAAACGATATTTCAATCAAAGAAGAAGAAATTAAAGCCTTTTGGGAAAAAAATAAATCAAACTTTCTTACCAAGAAATCTTACACGCTTGAGATTGTGAATCTACCTCTATCTACGACTAAAATTGATGACAAAGAGCTTGAGGAATTTTTTGCTCAAGAGAAGCATAATTATAAACATGACGATGGAAAATTGATGAGTTTTGAAGAAGCAAAAGCTCAAGCTACGATAGATTTGAGACTTAAAAATGATAAAAAAGTAGCCTTAGAATCTTATCTTGCTTTCAAAAAAGCCCAGGTTACACCTAATGAAACAAAAGTTGTCTACGAAGACGATGCTACCTTTCCTATAGATAAACTACAAAGTGCAGGTCTTGATGAAGTGCTAAAGCCTATTGCACTAAAAAATGGCTATATGATTGTCAAAGTTAAAGAGGTCAAATTTCCTGAGCCTATGCCCTATGAGTTAGCAAAAAAAGGAGCTTTTAGTCAACTCTTGAATGAAACCAAGCTAACAGCTTTAGAGAAAAAAGCACAAGAAAAACTCCAAACAGTTCGGGGCACAGATATTGGGTTTGTCAGTAGAGATTCTGTTAGGTCAATTGCTGGTCTTGATGAGGCAAAAACGGCTGAATTACTGAGTTATATTTTTGATAACACTGCTAAAAAAGGTTATAAAATCATTGATGATAAAGCCATTATCTATGAGATTTTGGAACAAAAGTTGCTTAATGAAGAGAAGTCCAAACAGTATGTTAGTTTGATTAATGAAAATATTTCGCAAATCAAACAAACAGAATTAAATCAAAATCTGGTTAAAAAGCTCGGATCTGTATACAAAACTGAGCAATACTATAAAGGAAAATAGTTGAGTACTACTATTTTAGGTATCGACATTGGTTCAACCAAGATTTGTGCTATTATCGCTCAAAAAAGTGATGATGGTGAGATAAAGATCTTAGGCGCAGGTATTGCTAAATCTCATGGAATTAAAAAAGGGATTATTACCAACATTGACCTTGCCTCAAAATCTATTCGTAATGCACTCAATGATGCAAAAAGAGTCGCAGGAACGCAGTTTGAGCGAGTTATTGTTTCTATCTCTGGTGCTTATACAAAAAGTATCGATAGTAGCGGTATCGTCAACATTCCTAATCGTGACATTGGCATTAAAGAGATTAATCGTGCAATGCAAATGGCAGACCATAATGCTAACATCCCAAATGAGTACGAAAAACTTCATGTACTACCGTATAATTTTAAAGTAGATGACCAAGAATTCATCGAAGATCCACTCGGAATGAATGGTGCGAGACTTGAAGTCCAAGTACATATCATTACTGCTCAAAAATCTTCACTCAGTAATCTTAAAAAAGCTGTCAAATCAGCAGGTGTAGAGATAGACAACATTGTTCTAGGTTGCTACGCTTCTGGCATTGCAGTTTTAAACCATGATGAGAGAGAATTAGGCGTTGCTGTTATCGATATGGGTGGTGCTACATGTAACATTATGATTCATGCTGGTAATTCTATGCGATTTAACGATTTTCTAGGTGTTGGCTCACTCAATATTACCAATGACCTTTCCACTGCACTTCACACACCTCTAGGTGCAGCAGAAGACATCAAAATAAATTATGGTTCACTTAAAGGTAACTCAAGTGAGCTTATTGAACTTCCCGTCATCGGTGATGATGGCTCAACGCATGAGGTATCACTCAATATTGTTTCAAATGTTATTTATGTACGCGTTGAAGAAACACTGATGATTTTAGCAAAAACACTCGAAGATAGTAGTTTTAAAGAACAAATAGGCGCAGGTGTCGTTTTAACAGGCGGAATGACAAAACTAGAAGGTATTAGAGATTTAGCTTCGGCAATCTTTGATAATGTACCTATTAGAATTGCCAAACCAAGAGAAATGGATGGACTCTTTGAAACACTAAGAGATCCTAGCTATTCAACAGCTATTGGACTTGTTTTATATGGTGGTGGTTATTTTACACCTTATGAAATAGATTCAAATAAAAAATTACGCTATAAAGATGAAACGATTGAGCCTAATAAAAATCATCAAAATATACTTGATGAGCACGATGAAGAAGAAGGTGAGAGTGATTCATTGCCAATGGATAATGCAAAGGAAAAATTAAAAGACCTTGCCAATATTCAAGAAGACCATACTGAGGGTTTTGGCTCTAGGTTATGGAATAGACTTACACAATTATTTTAAAGAGGGGTATAGAGTATGAATGGATTTAGCATAGAAGAATCAAAATGTGTTTATGGAGCTAAAATCAAAGTCATCGGCGTTGGTGGTGGTGGTGGAAACATGATTAACCATATGGTTCGTGAGGGAATTCATGGTATTGATCTTATCGCTGCAAACACAGATGCACAAGCCCTTGAAAATTGTTTAGCAAAAACAAAAATTCAATTAGGTAAAAAAGGCTTGGGTGCGGGCATGAAGCCTGAAGTTGGCAGAGAAGCAGCACTTGAAAGTTACGAAGAAATTAAAAGTTCATTAGAAAAAGCAGATATTGTCTTTATCGCATCAGGTTTTGGTGGTGGAACAGGTACTGGAGCTGCACCTGTTGTTGCGCAAGCGGCAAAAGAAATCGGAGCATTAACGGTTGCCGTAGTAACTAGACCTTTTATGTTTGAAGG
>JAQWCT010000094.1 GCA_028705785.1 Sulfurospirillaceae bacterium
AATAATACCCCATGAGACCTTGAATGCGGTTTCACAATCCTGATCTGGGTAACGCCAGCGTAGGAAATAAGGAGATAAACGCATGAGTAAAGTACTCGATAACTTAGAAAAAATAGACGCTTCATACATTCAAAACTTCCCAGGCTCTCGTAAAATCTACATTCAAGGCTCTCGCCCTGACATCCAAGTCCCGATGCGAGAAATCACCCTTAGCGCTACCGCTTTTGGTGATGGAAAAGTAGAAGAAAATCCACCTTTACATGTATACGATACTTCAGGTGTCTACACTGACCCAAAAGTCAAAATAGACCTCCATCAAGGGCTTAGCCCACTGCGTAAAGCATGGATAGAAGAGCGAGGGGATAGCGAAGAGTTGGCTGATTTTAGTTCAAAATATTTCCATAAACGCTACGACGATAACGAGCTTACTACCCTTCGTTTCCCTAACATCAAAAAACCTCGTCGTGCCAAAAGTGGTCAAAACATTACCCAAATGCACTATGCTAGAAAGGGCATCATCACGCCAGAAATGGAGTATGTCGCCATCAGAGAAAACTGTAATCTAGAAGTGGCACGACAAAATAAACTATTAGGAGCGCAACACAAAGGAGAGGGTTTTGGTGCCAATATGCCAGATGTGTATACTCCTGAATTTGTCCGCAAAGAGATAGCAGAAGGGCGAGCCGTACTTCCGCTCAACATCAACCACCCCGAAGCAGAACCGATGATAATAGGTCGAAACTTTATGGTAAAAATCAATGCCAACATCGGCAACTCAGCCACCACCTCATCCATCGAAGAAGAAGTCGAAAAGATGCTTTGGTCAACCAGATGGGGTGGCGATACGGTCATGGACTTGTCAACGGGTAAAAATATCCATGAAACCAGAGAATGGATCATCCGCAATTCTGCTGTGCCTATCGGTACAGTGCCTATTTACCAAGCACTTGAAAAAGTAAATGGCATCGCTGAGGATTTGACATGGGAGATTTACCGCGATACCCTTTTGGAACAAGCCGAACAAGGTGTGGACTACTTTACTATTCATGCAGGGGTAAGACTTGCTTATGTTCCCATGACCGCCAAACGCCTCACTGGTATCGTCTCTCGCGGTGGTGCCATCATGGCAAAATGGTGTTTGCATCATCATAAAGAGAGTTTTTTATATACCCATTTTGAAGAAATCTGTGACATCATGAAAGCCTACGATGTCGCCTTTTCACTAGGAGACGGCTTGCGCCCAGGGTCACTCTACGATGCGAATGATGAAGCCCAATTTGCTGAACTCCAAACACTCGGAGAACTGACTAAAATCGCATGGAAACATGATGTTCAAGTGATGATAGAAGGTCCCGGACATGTCCCAATGCAAAAAATCAAAGAAAACATGACCAAAGAATTAGAAGACTGTTTTGAAGCACCTTTCTACACCTTAGGGCCCTTAGTCACGGACATCGCCCCTGGCTACGACCACATCACCTCAGCCATCGGTGCGGCGCAAATCGGCTGGTACGGCACAGCGATGCTCTGCTATGTCACGCCAAAAGAACATTTAGGCTTACCAAATCGTGAAGATGTCAAAGAAGGCATCATCACCTACAAAATAGCCGCCCACGCCGCCGACCTAGCCAAAGGCTTCCCCGGAGCGCAAATCCGAGACAACGCCATGAGCAAAGCCCGCTTCGAGTTTAGATGGTACGACCAGTTCAACATCGGCTTCGACCCTGACCGAGCACGCGAATACCACGACAAAACCTTGCCAGTGGAGAGTGCCAAAGTCGCACATTTTTGCTCGATGTGCGGACCAAAATTTTGTTCCATGAAAATCTCGCAAGATGTAAGAGATTATGCTGCCAAAATTGGTGCTGAAGATGTTACGGTTGCGTTAGAAAAAGGCATGGAAGAACAAGCTGAGCATTTTAAAGAGAGTGGTGGACAGATTTACATGTAAAGCTTTTAAGCCCTTGGATTCAAGGGCTTAAATCCTTACATGTAAGCTCGCTTCAATGTTAAAAGTTTAACTACCTCTCATTGATCTTATTTAAAAAATCAGACTGTTTTATGTATAATATTCTTTAAATAAATAGTCATATCAAGGAGAAAAAGACAAATGGCATTAATTAAATGTACAGAATGTGAAAAAGAGTATAGTGATAAAGCTAAAGAGTGCCCTAATTGTGCTTGCCCAACAATTTCAAATACAATCACCGAAAAAAGAAAAAAATTGAACCGTGTAGTGTTGAAATAAAAGGAAATGAAAAATATTATCCTCCTATTTGGCTAAGAGCCTTTGGAGTAGGTATTAGCTACATAATAATTAGTCTAATGATTCAAAACTATATCTTTTATCCTTTTGGTATCCCAGAAGCTGGACTAATCTTTGCATTAATTGGAATAGTGCTAGTTGGTTTGGCTATTTGGATTGCCAAAAAATTACCTGCATACAAAAAAGATTTAAAACATCGAAATACAATAAATGAATATTTTCAAAATAGATTTACCATACTAGAATCACTACCTCAAGGCTATAAAGATAAAAAAGTCGTAACAAAAAAGAACGGAGACCAAATCAGCACAATGTTTGATATTTATATGGAAGCCTATAAGTATGATGCTGATGCAATTGTTTTAAATGATAGTAATGTCTCAACTCATATCATAGGATCTACATCCCGTGGCGGAAAAGGTTCCACAAACAGCTATAATACATTCCATATTACTGCTACATTGATAAAGTATTAATAATGTATGATGAATTTTATCAGAATCTAGGATTCAAAATTGTAGATATGCATTTTATAACTTTTATTGAGCATTCGATGTATCCAATAATCATAGTATTCATACTAAAATTAATATATAAAAATTTAAATTTTGAATATTTAAAAACAATGTTCGCATTAATTGTTTTTGCAATATCAACACATCTATTATTATTGACTTTTTTGGATAATGAAATTACTAAAGCTGAAAATAAAATAATATTAGTTCAAGAGTTAAATCTTCCTATTATAGAAAAAAATAAAATGATAAAAGAAATGGAAGAGATAGTATCACTGGCTAAAAACAAGGAAATGCATTTTCTTGGAAGTGCTATTTTTGTAATTACAATTATATTGCTTTATGGAATTTTGATTATTACTTTAAATGAAAGTGTTTTTATTACTTTAGCTAACAAAAAAGGGGTCGGAGCTCAACTTTTAACTTTTTAAGATAAAGAAACAGACTACTTTTTATCCTCTTTTTTCTTTACATGTAAAGAACTAAATAATAGGCTGTTTACGCTTAGTATAATACATCGAAGGCAGAACTAATCCAAAAGCAATAGCAAATAAAATACTAATCGCGCGCAAGCCATTTTCGATGAAACTGGAAAGCAAGGCATCGGTGACACCTACTGTATTCATGCTCACAAGGCTTATCATCATCTCATACGCGTATGTTCCAGGAATCATTGGGATGATGGAGGGAACAGTATAAATGGGTCTTGGCATGACATAACGGCGAGACCAGAAAACGCCAATAATCCCAATAGCCGTTGCGGCGATAAATGTTGAAAGCTCAATGGAGAGATGGTTAAACAGCAATACTTCTCTAAAACCATAGGTCAATGCGCCACCCACAGCACACAACGGTAGCGTTGAGCGAGGGACATTGAAAATCATTCCAAATCCCACAGCAGGAATGGCCGCCCACAGCGAATTGAGTAGAAGTGAAAACCATGTCATCATTACCATCCTTTTATGTCCAAAAGCCCATGGCAAGCATAATGCCAAGAGAAGACATCAGTGTTACAAGTGTCGCTTGTGTCCAACGCCCCCACCCCATACTGATATAGCCTTTAAAGGCATCAAGCATCGCGTTGATATAGGGAAATCCTGGAACAAGGAGAAGAACGCTGGAGGAGAGAACAATGCGCCCTGTGGAACTTAGCCCATGATAAAAAGAGAGACTTGCGATCAAAGTACACACAAACGCGGTAAATGCAAAGACGATTAACAAAGAGTAATTACGACTGGAAAGCGCCCTACGCACCATCATACCCACCGATGCTGCCAAAAAAGTGATCCAAAATCCCAGCCAGTCCGCTCCTTGCAACTGACTAAACGCTGCACATGACAGCCCGATGATGGGAACGATCAACCATGCAGGATAAGGATTGGCATGGATATTTCCAAGGGCTCGCTCAACCATCATAATATTGCGAGGGGTTTGCTCCGCAGAAATACAGATAGTGACTATTTGATGAACAATAGACATATTGATAGGCTGTTCATGCGCCCGTCTTGTGGTCGTCACCGAAGAGTCACCTACGAGTGTAGTCAAAACAATAGCAGAGGGAATCAGCGAAATCTCAATGGAAGTACATCCAAGTGCCACGCCCAAACGAGACGAGAGTTGCTCTATCAAACGGCTTTCTGCACCGTACTCAAGAAGCATGACAGCAACACGGACAACAACCGTCGTGATTCTTGTTTGTTCTTCATGTGAGATCGTGGGAAATCCTTTTGACATTCTATTAAGTAGAATCATAGTCTAAATCACTTGAAACTTACGAGAGGATAGGCTTCTTTTTTTGCTATCATTCTCATAGTAGACTTAAAAAGGGTATCTTCCTATGAACACCAAAGAGCTTAGTAGTCGCTATGGCATAAAGCTTCCTCACGAGCTTGGTAAAACACTTTATATACAATCACATGACATCAAAAAGCAGATTTGCTCCAAGATTGGTCTGCACATTGTGCAACTGCTTTTTTGTGCTTTTGGCTTTGCTATTTCTTTGCTGATGCTTTACAGTGGGTGGCAAAATGAAGATATATGGCATGGTCTGATGGGCGTTTTATTTTTCCCTTTTTTCTTTATGATTGTTTTCTTACTCAAAGATTTATTGCGCACTACTTTGGTGGTTGTCTGTGATAAAGGCATCGCTCGTTACACTTTAAACTACGCACTGAAAATCTGCCAAAGTGAGTTTTTATACTTCAAAGACGCCACGCATTGTATGCAAGAAGAGGGATTTGTTGACCCACACAGCCCTGTGAGCAAAAAAGGTTATCTTATCGCTACAACATGGTTTAAGGAAAAGCAAAAATGCTTTACTATCAGCCATTTTAAAGAAGATGAAATCTCTGGTTTTCATCTTGATAAAGAAGCTGCAAAAGCAGGAAGAGAAGCTTATACGCTCTTTTGCGCTCGAAGCCGAGTATAAACACAATAAAAATGGTCGCTAAACTTTTAACTTTTTTCTTTACATGTAAAGCTTTTCACTTCACTCCATGATGCGGATTACTCTCGCCTCGTGCCACAAGTTCGTCCATATTTTCACCGCCGATAAAATACGCCTTACCAAACCCAAAGGTTGCTTCGCCATAATTCACTTTCAATTCGTAAAGATTAAAGTCAGTCATTTTTTTCAAAGTTGCAACCATCTTGGCATCAAACTTTTGAGCAAACAAGTCTAACACCGCTTCAAAACGCTCAGTTTCTCGGGCTATTTTTAGGCTATCGCATTGCAAGGAGATACGCTTTCTCGCAAAAAGATTTTCTGTTTTACTCTCATCTTCCACGAAAAAAAGTGAGGCTTTAGGATTTTTTTGAATATTTTTGGCGTGTGTGGCAATGTCGGAAATATAGACATAAAAACGATTGGTGTCATACACATAGGGTGCATACGAAGAAAAAGGATGGTTGTTTTTGTCGACAGTTCCGATGATAGCGGTTTGAATTGTGGTTATAAATTTTTTCATGAAATTCTCTTTTTATTTTTATTTTATCACGCCCAGCCTAAAGCACCCAATGGATTACTTAACTAAAGCGTTTACTTCAATTTACACCATCTTGGTACACTGTGTATTCGGGTATAATGAGTATATTACGCAAAGGCAAACATTTATGGTGCAAAACTCTTTTTTACGCTGGCTTGGGCTTGGGATTTTAGCACTGGTTATTTGGCTTTTCTTCCCATTTTTAAAAAGTTTTTTTGTTGCCCTTTTGATGGCGTTGGCAGTCGCTCCTTTGCATCATTTTTTGCAACGGTTTTTGAGCCGTTATCCGTTGCTTAAAAAAAATGCGCCTATTCTTTGCGCAAGCATTGTGACCTTAGCACTTTCGTTGATTATTTTTGTGCCGATTACACTTTTTTTATTCAATCTTCTTAGTCACCCCTCTGATACTCTCGATATGATTCGCTCCGTTGGTGATCAGATAGAAGAGCAAAGTAAGCATTTGCCGAGTTATCTGACATGGGTTATCTCCCCCATTGAGAGCTTAATTGAGATGTCAAAACTTCATAAAGATGAGATTACCACTACATTAGCCAGCTGGCTGGGTAATGGTCTTAAAACATTTATGGCGATGCTAGTGGATATGGCGATGGTCATTGTCTTTTTCTTTTTTCTAAGCCTCTATGGGCGCAAAATCATTCTATTTTTGTTCCCTGTTATTCCCTTAAATCGCTCTACAAAACGGATTTTTTTAGAGGAGATGACAACAACGATGGCAGTGGTTTTTTACAGTCTCATGGGAGTAATGGTTGTTCAAGGGCTTGCTTTTGGCGTTTTTATCGCATTTTTTGATGGATACAATGCTCTGTTACTAGGGTTTCTTGCGGGGATTGCGTCGATTATTCCGATTGCAGGAACGGCACTGGTGTGGATGCCGATTGCGGCGAATGAATACTTTCAAGGCAATACGATTAATGCCATCATTATAGCGGCATATTCGTGGGCGATGTTGGCATTTTTTATTGACAATATTGTCAAACTGATGCTGCTTAATTTTGTCAATAAAACACTCAGTAACGGTAAAAAACGGGTTAATGAATTTATTATCTTTTTCGCTATTGTAGGAGGGTTAGCCACCTTTGGATTTTGGGGATTTATCATAGGACCTGCAATTATAGCACTCGCCATTACGACGCTTCGAGCCCTACGCAAAGCCAATCGCTCAAATCTTGGTGATGCGTAGGGATACAGTGAAGAATTAACCTTTAGTCAATACCTGTATCTCTTTTTGAAGTTTGTCAAGTTTTTTCATCAGGTGTTTGATTTCACTTCCTTTCATAACATCTTCTACATCGGTGTGTAACAAGCCTTGGGTTGTCTCTTGAAATGCGTGACTTAATGCTTCAAATTTTGCTTTTGCTTTTTCAACTAAGATTTCGTAGTCATCGACCAATGTTTCTTCAAGATCATTGAGTTTAGATGTAATCTCATCTTTGTTTTTATAAACATAATACGCACTAATTCCTGTAATAGTCGCACCAAGTGCGAAACTGAGTAGATTATTTTGATTCATAGTGTCCTCTTTTGGAGTTGATTTAAATAGCTGTGAAAATGTTTTGATAGCAGTGGTGACATGGGTGAGTTGAGCGATACTTCCTGATGCTTTAAGGGCTAAAAAGTGACTTTTTTCTTCGAGCGTAGCTATGAGGTCGCTGACATCGTCTAGCATGAATGTGGCTTTTTGGCAAAATCCACTTAATTCATTTTGGCTAAGAGCAATAAACGCGGTTGCTTTGTGCATGGCAGTGATATGTTTGATTGTGAGAAAAACAATAGCGGCGGCAATAATAACCATGCACACCATGATAATCCCTATAAAAAGGGTGAGAAGCTGCTGATCGTTCATTGAAGAGCCTTTCAAATTCAGTATACTCTTCTTTGTGAACTTTACAGCTTGGTTTTAGAGAAGCCTTTAAAAACTAAGGTTAGGACGGTATTATCTTCCATTTTTAGCTTTTGTTTGATGACAATTTATAATGATGTAATCATTGCTTTAGAAAGAAACTTGATAGAAATCAGCAGGCAACTTTGCTAATAAACCTGTTTACACCAATGGGTCTTGCATTGAAATAAGACCCATTGGAATTAAAAGAATACCTACTTTTTAGTTCCCGGTAGTTTTCCCTTAATGGTTAAAACAACACATAAAATCGTTGCTATTAGTAAATAAGGGCCACTAATTGTTGCACCGATTTTTTCACCTGATACTGAAGAATCAAATGCCCCTGCAACAAAACCAGTAAGAAATATAGCTGAAATCCAAATAATAATTATCCATAAAATACAAAATAATATTCTACGAATAATCAAATTATTGCTAGGTAGTACTTGTGTTGCTCCACATTGAGGACACATAGTAGCTGTTTCATGTATTTCTTTTCCACATCCTCTACAAAATACCATTCCCATTTAAATTTCTCCTATAGTATTTAACTAAGCAAATATTATCAATTTAAAATAAAAAATACAAGTGTTGGAACTTGACTTTTCAATAACCAAACTAAAGAAATATCTCAAAGGGAGATAAGCTCTTTTTTTCAATTTGCGTTACAATACCTTTTTTTAAAATCTTTACATGTAAAGCTTCACCATGAACATAGCGCTCTCGATTCTTGCCATTTATGTCTTCATTTTTTTAGGCTACATCGCCAAAAAAATCTTCAAAGATGAACTCGCGGAAAAGGGTATGGTCATTCTCTCGGTTTATTTCTTGCACCCCATTTTCTCCTTTTGGGGGCTTTCTACCAAACCAATGAGCTTGGAGCTGTTGCAAGTGCCTCTTTATTATGTGCTTTTTTCACTTTTGACCATTGCGATAAGCTTTGTGTTTGCAAGAATGTTTTTTGAAGATACAAAAGAACGCTCCATTATGACTATCGCGGCGGCGATTAACAACACGGGAAATTTAGGCATTCCTCTTGGCATCGCCATCTTTGGAGAAGCGTCCATCATCTACACTAGCATGATGAGTGTCGCCAATACGCTCATGACCTACACACTGGGAGTTTTTTTCTACTCAGCGGGCACATCAAGCATGAAGCAAGCATTTTTGAATATCTTCAAACTTCCCGTTATTTGGGCGGCGATGTTTGCGATGATGTTTAATTTTATGGGTATTGTGATTCATCCCATACTTTTTAAGTCCTTAGAGATGGGTGCGTACTGTACAGTTGTTCTTCAACTCATGATTTTTGGTATGTACCTTTATAACATGCAACTAGGAAATCTGAACCATAAACTGCTTTTACATGTAAACCTTATCAAGTTTGCCATTATGCCTATCATTACGGTCTGGTTGCTCTTTTTTGTGCTTCCCTTAGAGCCGTTTGTTGCTTCCGTCATTTTTTTGGAACTTATCGTTCCTCTCGCCGTTACCAATGTCATTATTGCCGCACTGTATAACTGTAAGCCCATAGATGTCGCTAGTCTCATTCTTTTTAGT
>JAQWCT010000095.1 GCA_028705785.1 Sulfurospirillaceae bacterium
TACTCGATCAAGCTAAATTACAAGAGGGTATGAAGATAGAAGATATCAGCGCTTTTGCAAAAAGACTCAACAGATTTATCGCTAAAGCATTGTAACAAACCTTTACATGTAAGGATTTTTCCTCACATGTAAAAGGGAACTACCTTTACCTTTCCAAGCTACATTAAACCTCCATTATCATAAAATGTCATATACGGCATCCAAGGTTTGTAACTTGCAGGTAGACAATACTGAAAGTTAAAAGTTTAGCCCTCGTATTGTACATTTTGAAATATTTGATCAAATAAACCAACATTTTTTATGTTCGTTTATTTGGGCATATCAGACTATTTTGTATATAATGTTCGTTGAATAAATAGTTAGGTATAAGGATATGCGGTGATAGATTGTAGTGTTTCTAATCAAGATGGATTAGCAAAAACGATTTTTACAGTTCCATTAATGGATCGAGATCCTGTATATATGTCGTTTGACCTCCGCCCGCACATGTCGGATACATGGGCTGCTGTGATTGTAGACTCTACTAAATTTCTAGACTTATGGCGTAATGAGCACTATTCAGTTCACAGAGAATTTTCCATGGGAAATCCTGATATTTGGCGGCATGACAAAAAGTACCCTGATGCTGAGATAGGTTTTCAGATGGGTTTAGAGAATCCAGTACCCTTAGCCTATGTCAGCTTTAAGATAGCAATACAGAATTCTATTAACTATAAATTTCTCTGGTTTGGTAAAACCATAACATCTGAAATGTTACCTAGCGTTGGGTTTACAAATGGGATAACAAGAACGATATGGTTGCTATCAAATGAAGCCAAATCTTTCCCAATTAAATGTGAATTACCTGGTGCAGAGGAGCTGAATAAATATGCAGGCGTTGCTGGTGGTAAGGTATTGAGAATATCCGAGCTATTAGAAAATACCTAACAAATCAGAGGAGCCAATAAATTACCCTGCGGGAAATTTATTGGCTCATTTTAAACGTTAGGCGGAAGGAATAAACATGGATCCAACAATTACTGCAGCAATAATCGGTGGGACATCTACACTAGTTGCGACTGTACTTGGAGCTGTCGTAGGTAGGACAAAATTCGTCGAACGAATTTTTCAAAGATCAAAATATCAGAGACTTATTGGAACAAAGTGGGAATCGATCTGGCATGAAGATAACGTTGATGGCTCTACAGTTGAGTTCAAAGAAGTATTCGAGTTCACTTGGCAAAGGACGGATAAAGTAGGTGGAACAATTACAAGTGGCCATTATCCAGATATGAAATGGACAATTGAGGGTGATTACAACGAACGATTTTTAAGGCTTTTTTGGCAACCTTCTGATGATTCACCCAACAAATACTTTCTGGATTACGGTTGCTATTTTCTTGAACGAAACGGTAACGGCACTTTCACTGGATATGCGATTGGATTTAGTTCGGAAACGAATCGAGTTGAAGCACATGCGCATGCTGTCCGAAAAGTCACCTAACAAATCGTCGCACCACCAATATGAAACCCGCATGCAGGTTTCATATTGGTGAACTCAAACGTTAGCATACCTCTTTGTTTAAAGGATATATTTGGAAATCAATAAGGCAATGACTATGTCAAATGGTTTAGAAAAAGCATGGGAACAGCAGACAAAAAAGAAGGCAAATCAAGTTTTCGCAAACTCTATTAATGAAGTACTTAATTTTCATGGTATTAAAGAAAAAATCAATCATACCCATTTGCTGAGAATTCAAGGAAACTCAAATGATGATTTAGTTTTGTCATATTTTCAAAACCGTAGTAATGATAGAAATAAACTAGCGAAAATAATTGAAAAATATATCTGGAATGTTGTTGAAAAAGATACTTATTTATATCACTTTACATCAGAAGAGAGTGCACGTTCAATAGAGCAAACTGGGATATTGAGACTTTATAATATTTTGAAACGATATAGCGAAGGAGAGATAAAAGACTTTATTAATGATTTTAATATTCCTTACACGCAAAAAGATAACTATCAAAATATATTTTATACATCCATGACTCCAATAATTCCTAAATTATCTGATTCAAAAACAATAGAAAATTTTAGGGATTTTACTGGTTCTTTAGGTGCTAGATTAAAGTTTAAACTTCTTCAAAAAGATGATAACTTACGACATATAACCTATGAGCAGGATAAATTTAAAATTATTCATGACTTGAGGAAGATGATAAAAGAAAAACATAACATGGATTTAATTATCAACGGATTTACTACACGATTTGCATCATTTTACGTTAATCAAAAATATTCTTTTGAAAATGAAGTGAGACTATATAGCAACCTTTTATGGGACGAAGAATTAAGTACACAATACAATACTCCAAATATACCCTATGTAGAATTGGTAATTCGAAATTCAATATTACAATTAGAAGAAGTAATTTATGAATTTAATGAAGAAATTTTTGATGAAGATAATTAAGTTTTAGGGGTTAAACTTTTAACTTTTTACATGTAAAGTGTAATTGCCCTCACTGCTTCAGGGTACGCATGGGTGTACTTTTGAATACCCGTCCCAAAACTCTCTAACATATCTTTTGCGCGAATAAACAACGCTGTGTCATCTTCGATTCTTGCTAATTCAAAAAGATTTTTAATCATCGTTGAAAGCGGGCTTTTGTAGCTATTATCTTCCAAAACGGCTTTGGCACGAAAGGCTTTATCGGAGAGAAACCACGTCTCTTCTTTATAAAATTTATGCTCGGCTTCATGACTTAGTTTCTTTGCTAATTCCAAGTAATGAGCCTCTTTCGTATGGGCATAACCACGCAGTAATGCTTCGATTACAAAGGCGTAATCTTCGAGCAATGCTTCTACTTTCAAACTGCCGCCTAAGACGATTTGATGGTATAAAATACCGTTTACATGTAAAGTATTTAGAAGAGAATCAAGCACCTGTTTTGCTTTCTCACTCTTGCCTGCTTCAAAGAGTGCGGTAACCATTAAAGCGTTCCACGATGTAAGGATTTTGGTGTCGATAAACGGATACGCCACCCGTTGACGCACCTCTTTTAAAATCGAAATGGCGTCATCCAAACGGGCAGGTTTTTCGTTACATGTAAGAATGGGATTAGTGGTTTGATGTTCAAAATTCCCAAACTTTGTGATGCCAAAATAGTCTATAATGGCTTTGGTTTCCACTTCGCTTAGTCCACCTTTTAAAAGCGCTTCTTTGGCTTGCAGGACGCCAAAAACAAAGTATTTTCCCTCTTCGCCTTCACTGTCTGCATCGCTGGCACTAAGGTACAACCCTTCTTTTAAAAAACACTCATCCATCGCTTCGATGGTTTTATCCACCACCTCTTTAAACAATGGTTTTTGCGTCAATCTATAAAGTTTCGCATAGACTTCGATCAACTCAGCATTGGTGTAAAGCATTTTTTCAAAATGAGGAATCACCCACGCTTCATCGACACTGTAACGGTAAAATCCACCCTCTATCTGGTCGTTAATGCCTCCATTTGCCATGGCAAACAGCGCATCTTCGCTCATATACAACGCTTCAAGGTTTTTAGTGTGCGCGTAAATATCTAAAAGTGCGTTCCATGTGGACGCATGGGGAAATTTAGGCGCACTTCCAATGCCTTTGGAAACATCATCAAAACTTGCTTTGACATTGCGAACAAAAGCCTCAATGACCTCAACTTTTTCAACACTCTGCTTTTGCTCAAAACTGCGCTCATACTGCTTGATCGCCGCTTCAATACTCTGCGCACTCTTTTGCACTTCTCCAAAATCATCATCAAACTTGCCTTTGATAAAGCTCGTCAGTTCACGAAATCCCATGCGCCCCTGCGCACTTACTGGTGGCAGATAAGTACCTGCAAAAATAACCTGCTGAGTGGGTGTCATAATGATACTCAGAGGCCAACCCCCACTTCGCTTGGTGAGCAGGTAATGCACATCTTGGTAGTATTTATCCAAATCAGGCATCTCTTCACGATCGACTTTGATGCTGACAAAAGAATCATTGAGCACTTTGGCACTTACATCATCTTCAAAGGTCTCACGCTCCATCACATGGCACCAATGGCAAGTGCTATATCCGATGGAGAGAAAGATCAGTTTGTTTTCGTCTTTGGCTTTGGCAAGCGCTTTATCGCTCCATGCCATCCAATTAACGGGATTGTGGGCATGTTGAAGGAGATAAGGAGAATCCTCATGGATGAGTTCATTACTTGTTTTCATGGCTGATATTTTTCAGGTACATACCCTTGTTTAAGGAGTTTGACAATACCACCTTTGAGATTGACAACTTTATAGCCATTTTTGGAGAGAAAATCTGAAACAGCTACCGTGCGATTGCCAGTTCGACAAATCAAAGCGAATTCTATGTCTTTTTTGACATGTTTGTTTAATTGTTCTAAAAAAGCATCCGCATTATAATGCCCTTGTGCATCAAAAAAAGTAATGGGAATAGAATTTTCAACGATACCTGTTTCTTTCCACTCAGGAGCGGTGCGAATATCGATAATTTTGATACCACTTTTGACAAAATCTTCACTCACTTCTACATGTCTAAGTTCTGCAAACGCAAAAGTTGCTAAAAAGAAGAACGCTAAAAAAAGTTTTTTCATAATAACTCCCAGTAAAATTTATAAGAGTTATTTTATCGCTTTCATTTTGCACTTATCTTTAAAAAAGATGCTTAATTCGCCAAACCAGCTTCGGCTAAAAAAGGTGAGTGGATATAGCTAATTTTTTTGATTTTGTCGTATTTTGCATAGGAAAGATAGAGTGTATCTTTAGCCCTTGTCGTTGCCACATAAAAAAGTCGTCTCTCTTCTTCCAAGCTTCCGCCCTTTTGCATCAACTTGCGATTGGGAAACCTGCCATCCATGAGGTCAATGACATACACTTCTTTAAACTCCAACCCTTTACTGGCATGAACACTGAGCAGATTGACACCCTCGCCTTCGCTCATTTCGTTACTTCCAAGTGTGAGTGCATTTAAAAATCGCTCACTCGAAGCATATCCACTGGCTAAGTCTTTGAGTAAATGTCCCTTACGAAAGATGCGTGACCTTGCCTCTTGTTTGGCATTTTCATCCACACTTCCATCTTTTTTGATGGTCCGCTTTGTCGATAAAACATCAGCAATAGCACTAAAGACTTCAGAGCTTAACACATGATTGACCAGTTTTTGAGGATTTTTTATACGAGATGAATGTTTCATAAACTTGTAAAAATGGTGCAAAAACTTTGCCCCCTCAACACTAATACGAGGATGTTTTAAGATGGGATTGGATAAAAATGACTCTTCAAAGCCAAGGTTGTAAAACCTACTCACGCTCCCTAAATCATGAATTTCATCAAAAAGTCCTAACTGATGGTTTTTGGGTCGTTTTTTGAACAGTTCATCCACCTCTTTGGGATGAAAAAATCCATTGTAAAGGTCACCTTCTCCCAGTTTCCAAAGCGCATCAAAAAGCTCTTTTGAAAGTGAACTTCCTACCCCTCTGGCATACTCAAACACATGGATAAAAGCCATCATATCTTTGGGATTGACCACCACACTGATAAGGTCAAGCATCGCTTTGACCTCATACGCATCAAAAAAGCTCGTGCCCCCTTTTCGCTTACATGTAAGCCCTTGTTCCCTTAAAGTCGCTTCCATGCCATCGGCACTAGAGTTGTTTCTAAAGATAACGGCAATGTCTTGTTGATGGTTTGACGAAGTCTTAATCATCGAAGAGAGTGCTTGGTACTGATAAAAAAGCTCCTCATAAATCAACAATTTTGGCGCTTCAAACTCACCATCTCTGGTCACTTCAAGTCTTTTGTCATATAGCCTAGGGTTCTTTTCAATCACACGATTGGCAAGAGATAAAATCTTGTGTGATGAGCGATAATTTTTGTTGAGTGTAAAAACTTTTGCATCCGAATATCGCGAAGCAAAAGAGCCTATGATGTCGATATTGGCACCATTAAAAGCATAAATACTTTGGTCATAATCCCCCACGCAAAAAAGTGACTTTGACTTAAAAGCCTCAATCAAAGAGCCTTGCAAAGTGTTGGTGTCTTGATACTCATCGATTAACACTTCCTCAAAGCTGAGAGAATTGTTTACATGTAAAGCTTCGCGCATCAAAATCAGCAAGTCATTAAAGTCAACATAACCAAACTCTTTTTTAAGTTCTGAAAATTCTTCAAAAATATCTTCATAAATGTCAAAATAAGCATGATGTTCACTCTCCCCCTCTTCCAACCAATCCGAAAAGCTCAAACTCACCGTACTATTTTGATAAAGGGAAAAGATATCGTAAAGATATGCCGCACTATAAGCTTTAGCGGAACTTTCTATCTGGTCAAATCGCCTTCGCTCAACAATGCTTTTGAGTAAAATCTTGAGGTCTTTGGGCTGTTTGAGGACTATTTTATGTCCCAGTTTTTTGAGCAAACGGTAACTCACCGCATGGAAAGTACCCGATTCAATGCGTGAAGTTATCTCTTTCCCAAAAAAAACACTCACCCGTTCTATCATCTCTGCAGCTGCTTTGTTCGTAAAAGTAAGCAATAAAATATCAGAGGGATTAACACCCTTGTGGATGAGATAAGCAATTCTTGCTACGATGGTCGAAGTTTTCCCTGTTCCAGCACTTGCAATGATAAGATTATGCCCCAGTGGAGCAGTAGCAGCTAAATTTTGTTCGTTATTGAGTTGACTAAGAGGCATGGGTGTCCTAAAGAAAAAATGAATAATGGATTGTAGTCAAAAAGTCCATAAGATAAGGTAAATCAGTATTCTGTAATTGTTACAAACGCGTTGCATTGTTACTTTTTATTTAAGAATATTATGGTAAAATCTTAGAAATTTTATTTAAGGAAAGCACATGAGAAGAAGTGGTTTTACAATGGTTGAGTTAATCTTCGTAATTGTTATTATTGGTATTTTGGCAGCGACAGCGTTACCAAAATTTAGTGGTGTTAAAGATAACGCCAAAGCAAACAGCGAAATTTCTGCGATGGGTAGTTTGGATGGTGCAATCGTTGCAGCTAAAGAGTTTAGATTGCAAGATTATAAAGACACTAATGTTACTTGGCACGATACAACAATCAATGGAGCCAGCAGCGCAACAATTTACGGCACTGTCAATACTTCACAAAAAGTGCTTAAATCTATCATGGATAAAGGTGAAAAATTTGCAATTGCTGGTTATTCAACAGCTTCTAATGCTGGTGTTGGAACAGATGGAAATGCTTCAAGTGATATTTTATTAATTAAAGGTGAGGCAACAAATGCAACCAGTGGTCTAAGCTATCCAACTACTGCAACTAACAGTGATATTGCTGGAAAACCAGATAAAAATGATTTTTGGGTATTTAACCCAACTTCTTCTGATATTAATTTAACAAGTGGTGCTGTTGCTAGTGTTGTCGTTCCAGCACAATCTGTAAAACTTCTTGATGTTAATGCAACAAACACCGTTGCAGCAAGTTCGATTACTGTCAAAATAGCTGATGGATCAGCACCAACTGCAACTTTCACAGTTGTACCATAAACTAAGACTTATTGATGAAACGCTCCGCTTTTACGATGGTTGAACTGATATTTGTCATTGTCATTATTGGCGTATTGGCAAGTATTGGGATACCAAAGCTAAGTGGAGTGAGTGATGGTGCTAAAAAAACTGCTGAGATAGCCGCTATTTCAGCAGTCTCTACTGCGATTGAAAGTGCTCATGGCGAATGGAGCATTAATGAAAATGCTTTTACTTGGGGAAATAATCGCCCTTCAACTGAATTGAATTCTGTTGGCTATCCAAATGATCTTAATGCGAGCGGTAAAGTTTTTGGTGCTATCTTAAAGGGAGATAGTGCGGATTTTACTAAAATTGGTAATACTATTGTTCATGCAGATTATAATATATCTATTTTTACAGGACCAGCTTCCAATGCAACCAACGGTGTAAAATTTGATACTAAAGCACCTAATAGTGATATAGCAGGTAAACCTGATAAAAATGATTTTTGGATTTATGCGTCCTATGTAACTTCAACCAAAACATGTACTTACAATGGAAAAACATTTTTTTCGGGTGATTTTTTACTCATTGATGTTATAGGAATAGGAACAACCAATTATGCCGTTGCCCTTACATGTACCTAAATATTCGTTATCTTGTGAATAATCCAAAAAGTAATGCCTAACACAATCGCACTGATGACAGCGATACCTACTGTTCCAAATTCCATATCCATTATATTCCTCCTACGGCTTCTGCTATCGACCACATCGGCAAGAAAATGCCCAGTGCCAAAAGCAATACAAATCCAGCAATTCCAGCTATCAAAAGTGGTTCTATCATAACTGCCACATTGTCAACAAGATAACTGTATCTATTTCTATAGATATTGGTGACTTTTTCTAACATATTGTTCAACGATCCACTGACTTCACCCGCACTAATCATCTGAATAATCATATTTTCAAATAATCCAGTTCCGTCAAAACCATCCGTTAGGCTTTTCCCCTCTTCTACAGCACTGATAATCTCTGCTAGTTTTTTGCGAAGATAAGTATTTTCCACGATATCAATGGAAGTTTTTAGAGATTCTACTAAAGGTATCCCTGAGCTTACTAATCTATCAAAAACATACACAAACCTCCCTATCATTGAAAGATAAATAACTTGACCTACAATGTACACTTTGAGCATATAACGATCAAAAAGAAACTTAAATGCCAAGCTCTTTTTATACGCAACGGAAAGCGCAAAACTAAATACAAGTGCGCCTACTAAGATAAATAAACCATACTTACGAATTGCCGATTCAACCCATAGTAAAACCAGTGTTGGGAAGGGAAGTGCTGTTTTATATTCAGCAAACATCGACTGAAATTGAGGGATAACCAGTGTGATAACAAAAGAAAAGGCGATCACCATTGCAAATAAGACCGTGACGGGGTAACGGGTGGCTTTTTTCAGCTTCATTCGATTGTCATGAACTTCTTGCAAAATCTCCGCTAATTTTTTGATAGAATCATCAAGTGAACCTGTTTTTTCACCCAAATCCAACATCGCAATTGAGATATTACCCACTTCTGCACTAAATTGTTTCATAGATACAGAAATATTGGTACCTGATTCTATCTCGACCAAAATCGTAGAAAAAATCTCTTTAATGCGTTTATGTTGAGCCGTTTTAATAACATCCTTAAGACAAGTATTGATAGGAAGTC
>JAQWCT010000096.1 GCA_028705785.1 Sulfurospirillaceae bacterium
CCTAGTAAATTTTAACTCTAGGGGCATCGTAATTTAATAGTATGATATTTGTATGATTTTTAGTGTGACGAAAAAAGAAGTGACAAAGTGATGTTACAAATCGCTACTTTCCAAAAGAGATTTTGCAAATTGCATGGCTTCATCGCTCACATTTTCACCACTGACCATACGCGCAAGTTCTAAAATTCTCTCTTTTTCACCCAAAAGATGAACGCGACTCTCTTGAAGTGTATCTTTGGTAACCAAAAAGTGCAAATCTGCCTTAGAAGAGAGCTGTGGCTGGTGGGAGATAGCAAAAATTTGATACTTTTTGGAAAGTACCTTTAAGACATTGGCAACACTCATCGACTCTTTACCGCTGAGATTGGCATCGATTTCATCAAGAATTAAAATGCCTCCAGTAGACTGTAAAAACTCATTATGGGTTGCGATGAAAGCTAGTCGGATACGATTGTATTCGCCTGAACTCACTTTTTTGAGGTCAACCTTTCCAAGCTCTACATGTAAAGCATCAAAGCCTAGTTCAAACATCTCTATTTCCTTTACATGTAAAGAAATATTAGGCATATAAAGTTGTTGTAGATAGCTATTGATTTTATCTTGAAGCAGAGGGAGAGAGATTTTTCTTCTTTGGCTGATAGCCAAGGCTGACGCATTGATTAATGCCTCTTTTTCTTTGAGTACTTTTTCAAGTTTTGTTTTTTCAAATGCCATATTTTCATATTTGGCGAGTTCTTCTTGACGCATTTTTCTCTGGCTGAGAGCCTCTTCAATCGAGCCATATCGCCTTTTGAGTCCTGCTATTTTTTCGATGCGTTCCAACATTGCATCCACATCAATCTCTTCAAGCGCTTCTAATTTTTCATTTTCTCGCTCAAATAAAGCGCGAAGTTCATTCATGCACTCATCAAAAAAACTACTCTCCACCTCGGTAAGAGAGAGGACTTCGTGAACACTGCTTTCCATACTAAAAATGGCAGAAGCATTTTTAAGGGCAAGTTCGAGTTTCTCTTTTTTTGAAAGTGATTTTTTAAAAGACAACAAGGCTTCATCTTCGCCAATTTTGGGGGAAACTTCGTCAATTTTAGCGATCTCATAGCGGGCAAAGTCTTTGAGTTCTTCAAGCTTTTTTTCTTGTAAAACAATAGTATCAAATTCGTCTTTGAGGACTTTATACACCCCATAAGCTTCGCTAAATGAAGTAACTTCTTGTATATGTCTCGGCTCTTTTGAGGCACAAACCCCATCAAGTAGCCCTAAAAGTCTATTATTTTCAAACTCTGCATTATCTTTCATGGAAAGATAGTTCACAAAAGTGCGTGAAACTTCCATCATTCCTTTTTTGGAAACACTACTGCCATTAATAAAATAACGCGAACTTTTAGCTTTAAAAAATTTAAAGATATTAGGCGTTTCCTCTTCAAAACCAAATTCTTCAAGCCCTAAAAGACCATCAATCTCACACTCAATGACATCCGCCATCGCTTCGCCATAACCAAACAAAGCAAGCAGTCCTTGCATCAAGACTGATTTTCCAGCACCACTTGGACCACTAAAGACATTAAGACCATGAGAAAATTGTATATCGCACTCTTTAAAAGAGAGTTGATTTTTGATGAGGAGTCGCTCTATCACACATTGCCCCAATGAAGTTTATTTTTTAAGACATCAAAATAATTTCTATCCAAACTATGGATGAGCTGTGCCCCTTTATCTGCTATCTTTACACTCACGAAATCCACATCGCTCATTTGATAAGTATCTTGTCCATCCACAACCACCACCGTATCGTCACTGCTCTCAAAAGAGATTTCAAAATCCACAGGAAGCACTAAAGACCTTTGCGTTAAAGAATGGGGGCAAATGGGTGTTAAAATCAAAGCTTCCATTAAAGGATATACCACAGGACCTCCTGCGGAGAGGTTATATGCCGTTGAACCTGTTGGCGTGGAAACAATCAGCCCATCACCATAATACGAATTGAAAAGATGACCATCCACAAAAGCTTTAATCGTCGTCATATGTGAAATTTGTGAACGGGAAAAAACGATGTCATTAAAAGCAACAACTTTTTGAATATCACCCTTTACATGTAAAGAAACTTCAAGCATCATTCTGGTGTCAATACGATAATTGCCCGCAAAAATATCCTCGATAAACGCTTCAATCTCATTGGTTTGAATATCCGTTAAAAACCCTAGTTTTCCTGCGTGAATGCCCAAGACGGGTTTAGCACAAGCAAAACTTTTACGACACAAGGAAATCAGCGTTCCATCCCCTCCTAAAGAGATTAAAAAGTCACTCTCTTTACAAATGGTCTCAAACTCAAAACCCTCATAACCTAAAAGTTTAGCACTCTCCTCTTCGATAAGAAGTTTTGCTTGATGTTTATTCAAGGCCTTTTGAATCTCTTCAATATAAGGGCGCAAGCTTGCATCATCTGGCTTACTGACAAGTCCAACTATACTAATAGTTGTTAATTTTTCATTTTTAAGGGTTATTTTCATGGTAACAAATTCTATCGTTAATTTCATTAAGCAAGGTTTATGCTATAATTTTGGCATATCTTTAAGGAGTTATACCATGAAAAATCTATTTTTTTTACTGCTACTAACCGTATTTATAAGTGGTTGTAGTTACAAAAATGATCCACTCACACTCAAATCTTACCAACCAGAATATGCAGGTCCTATTTCTAAAGACAAAAAAACTGTTTTTCTTCGATGGATAAAAGATGTGAGAACCGATAAAAATACTGTAGGCTATTTGCTTCAAAATGGTGACAAACTGGCAACACTTTACAGCAATGTTGATTTTGTAGACAAATACAAAGAAGGGCTAGGCTACGCACTTAATCTTGCTGGATTTGACACAGATGCGGAGGCAAATATTGCTTCACTTGTCGTAGAAGTGTACATCAAAGACATCGAAGTCATTTATAACGATAAAAACTTTGATACCAATCTTAAAGGTGAGATAGCCATAGAAGTTATTATTCGAAAAGGTGAAGAAGTTATCACTCAAAACTTTAGACAAAAAGGCGGAAAATGGATCGCTCCATCGTTTAATTCAAAAGATTTAGAACCATTTTTGTATACACTTTTTGCAGATAGTATCAATGACATAGTGACAAGGCTTACTAAAATTTAAATTTAGAAGGGTTTTCCCTTCTAAACATCTTACCAATTACTGCAAATAACTCTATTTCTACCTTGTTTTTTAGCCAAATAAAGAGCACCATCGGCTTCTTCAATCAATGCTTCTTTATCGGTAATCATATGACTCATAGCACAAACACCCATGCTCACAGTCACTTGTATCACTTCTTGTGTAGAGCCAACTGTTACCATCGTTGTTTTTTCGATGATTTCTCTCAATCTCTCAGCCAACAGCGCTGCTTCTTGTTTACCACAACTTGGCGTAATAATAGCAATCTCTTCGCCTCCATACCGTGCAACAATATCGGTATCTCTAACGACTTCTAGGATAAGTCCAGAAAGATTTTTTAAAACTTCGTCACCAATTTTATGTCCGTAAATATCATTGATTTTTTTAAAATGATCGACATCTAACATTATTACCGATAAAGGGATTTTATATCTTTGGGCAAGGGTCACTTCTTCAATTATTTTTTGGTCAAAATATCTTCTATTTTTGATGCCCATCAGTCCATCAGTCACACTTTCTTGTTGAAACATGGACAAGCGCTTAATGTCATTCATCGTTCGTAATGCCAGTTTCCCTACCAAATAACAAAAGATTCCTCCACATAAAAGCATGAGAGAAATAATCATTGGCATAAGATTGACAACTTCACAAATATCTGAAAGATTATAGGCAAAAACAGCGTAACAGGGGATAAAAAAGAAGATAAGAATAATTAAAACTTTCCAACTTTTTTTGAGTTCGTCTTCTTCAAGTTCTGCGATCAATTTTCGTATTGGAGAGACAGATAGGGATAAAAAAACGGCTCCAAAAAAAATAAATACAAATTCAAAAAATAGTATGGTTTGTTCCATAAAACTCCCAAGAAGATTAAAAAACTATCGCTTGAAATTGTATCACAATAATAAAAAAATTTCGTAAATAAACTAAAGACAAGCAATATTTGGCTATACTCGTAACCTTAAAAACGACCTTAATAGAGGAATAATAAATTGAGAAGTCATTATTGTGCAGATTTAGATGTAGCAAATATCGGTGATATCGTAGAAGTATGTGGATGGGTCAATAGTCATAGAGATCATGGTGGTGTCATCTTTATCGACCTTCGTGATAAATCAGGACTCGTGCAATTGGTCTGTGATCCAGCAGACAGTGTAGAATCACACACTATTGCTTCACATGTAAGAGATGAATTTGTTTTAAGAATCAAAGGAAAAGTAAGAGCAAGAGGTGAAGGGTTAGAAAATCCACGCATCAAAACAGGTAAAATTGAAATTGTAGTCGATGAACTTATCGTTGAAAACACCAGTGAAACGGTCCCTTTCGTCATTGGAGATCCTAATGTCGGAGAAGAAGTAAGACTTAAATATCGTTACCTTGACCTTAGAAATCATAAATCTTACGAAACTTTTAAACTCAGAAGTAAAGCAACTATCGCGGTACGCAATTCTCTGGATAAACAAGGCTTTTTGGAAGTCGAAACGCCTATTTTGACCAAATCAACGCCTGAGGGTGCGCGAGATTATCTTGTTCCTAGCCGTGTTCACAATGGTGAATTTTACGCCCTTCCCCAATCTCCTCAGCTTTTTAAACAACTTTTGATGTGTGCTGGGTTTGACCGTTATTTTCAAGTTGCAAAATGCTTCAGAGATGAAGATTTAAGAGCTGATCGTCAACCAGAATTTACCCAAATCGACATTGAAATGAGTTTTTGTGACCAAGAAGATGTGATGAAGGTGACTGAAAACCTACTCAAAGATGTCTTTAAGGCATGTGGTCACGAAATCCAAACACCTTTTAACCGCATTCGTTTTAAAGATGCAATGGAAAAATATGGCTCCGATAAACCAGACCTCAGATATGACCTTAGCATGATTGATGTTATCGATATTTTTGCCAATTGTCAAAATGAAATCTTTAGCAATATTGCTAAAGATACAAAGAAAAATCGTATCAAAGCTCTCAAAGTACCAAACGGTGACAATATCTTCTCTAAACGCCAAATGCAAGGTTTTGAAGAGTATGTCAGAAAATTCGGCGCTTCAGGACTAGGTTACTTCCAAATGAAAGAAGACGGACTTAAAGGTCCTTTGACAAAGTTTTTCAGCGAAGAAGATATTCAAAAGATTATCACTTCCGCAGACTTACATGTAGGTGATGCTATCTTCTTTGGCGCAGGTGAAAAGAAACTGGTTCTTGACTATATGGGACGATTTAGAATCTTTTTAGCTGAACAAATGAACATCATTCCTAAAGATGTTTTTGAGTTTGTTTGGGTGGTTGATTTTGAAATGTTTGAAGTTGAAAATGGCAAAGTCAAAGCCCTTCACCATCCATTTACCATGCCAAAAGATATCGACAATACTCCAATAGACGAAATGGAATCTATCGCGTATGATGTTGTCCTTAACGGCACAGAACTTGGTGGAGGAAGTATTAGGATTCATAAAAAAGAGATTCAACAAAAAGTCTTTAATTTGCTAGGTATCAGCGATGAAGAAGCCCATGAAAAGTTTGAATTTTTACTCGATGCACTCAAATATGGCGCTCCTCCGCATGGTGGTTTAGCTATTGGTTTAGATAGACTCATGATGCTTATTACTAAAAGTGACAGTATCAGAGATGTTATTGCCTTCCCTAAAACACAAAAAGCACAGTGTATCTTAACGCGTGCTCCAAGTGTGGTAGAAAACGATCAATTACGAGACCTTGGTATCAGACTTCGCGAAAAAACTAAATAGAGGAGAGAGAAATGAAAAAACTATTTTTAATTATTGGCGCCCCAGGAAGTGGAAAAACAACAGATGCGAGTTTAATCGCAGAAAAAAATAGCGATACTATTGCGCACTACTCAACAGGCGAATTACTTCGTGATGAAGTTGCAAGTGGTAGCGAACTTGGCAAAACAATAGATTCATTTGTCAGTGCTGGCAATCTTGTCCCTCTTGAAATCGTTATCAATACCATCGTAGGCGCTATTAAAAATAGCCCAAAAAACATCATCCTTATCGATGGTTTCCCTCGTTCAGATGAGCAAATGAGAGCCCTTGATGCCCTTTTAGCCAAAGAAACTTCCGTTCTACTTGTCAATGTGATTGAAGTTGAAGTGAGTGAGCAAACGGCAATGGATAGAGTACTAGGCCGTGCCAGAGGTGCTGATGATAATGTGGTTGTTTTCAATAACCGTATGAAAGTCTATACTGACCCACTTTTAGGCATCCAATCGTTTTATGGTGCAAAAAACATCCTCCAAAAAATCAGTGGTGAACAAACTATCGAAGCAGTCGTAGCTGAAATGGAAGCTTTTATCAAAAGTAGAATTTAGCACTATGTATCACTTCTACTCTATCATCATTGGGACTGAGCTTCTCAATGGACGGAGAGTAGATAAGCATTTCGTCTTTATCAATAATGAACTCACTTCACGAGGGTTGTTACATGTAGCCAACTTTGTCATCAATGACAACCCTCTTCTCATTCAAAACTGTTTTAATACCATCTTAAGTGACCCCAAGAGTGTCCTCTTTTGCTTCGGAGGAATCGGTGCTACGCCTGACGATCTTACTAGAAATATTGCCAGTGATGTTTTTACGGGACAGCCTTTATCCTTACATGTAAAGGCAAAAGAGCTTATCGAAAAGCAATTTGGAGCGCAAGCGTATCCTCATCGTATCACTATGGCGATGCTTCCCCCTGATGCAAAACTCCTGCACAATGTCGTCAATAATGTCCCCGGATTTCAACTCTTTAATCGCTTCTTTTTTACCCCTGGCTTTCCCTCCATGTCATGGCCTATGGTCAAAGAAGCACTTGATATGTTTTTCCCAAGCCAGACAAAAGTATTTGGCCTCTCCTTCGTGGTTGAATCTCCTGAAAATGATTTGATTGAAATTATGGAAGCCCTTCCTAAAGAGCTCTCATTTTCTTCACTGCCTCGCTTTGAGGGAGAAAAAAGATGTGTTGAAATTTATCTTGCACATCACGATGAAGCTTTGGTGAGAAAATGGGATTTATTTTTTAGAAATAAGGCTTTGGCGTTGGGTAAAAAAATTAAAGATTGTTAAAATACTTATCGATACCATCACTGATACCCTCGACCAAAAGTTTTTGATACTGCGGATTGAAAAGTTTTTCGCACTCTTCAGGGTTACTGATATAGCCCAATTCTATGAGAACTGAAGGCATAGTAGCGCCAACTAAGACCCAAAATGGTGCTTCTCGCACACCTCCATCTTCAACACTATACTTCTTTTTGACATTTTTGAGCATTCCTGATTGGATATCAATCGCCGCTTTATTAGAGAGAATAATTTTTTCTCGGTTGAAAACATTGAGAAAAGTTTCTTTGGAGTAAGCATCCATCTCATCCATACTGGCTTGATTTTCAAGAGCAGCAACACTTTTTGATCGCTCCGATTTACCTGGGGATAAAAAGAAGGTCTCGATCCCTTTCATAGAGAGTTGTTTAGACTCATTTGGTGCAGCATTGGCGTGGATGGAGAGAAACAAATCTGCATTTTTGTCATTGGCTATCTTAGTGCGATCGCGCAACTGGATAAAAAAGTCCTTATCTCTGGTATAGTAAACCTTATATCCTCGCTCTTTAAGTGCTTTTCCAAGTTCCATTGCAACTTCTAAAACAAGATGCTTTTCTTTTCTTTGTTTATATCCAGTGGCACCTGCATCTTCGCCTCCATGCCCCGCATCGATAACAATAGTTTTATCTCGTCTAATCCCTTTTTTTGCTACTGGTGTTGTTATAACTTCTGGCTGTTTGACTATTTTTTCACTGACTATTTTAGAAGAACCTAGTGAGATAACGACTTTGTTATCAGATGCTTGTATCTGTGCTTCAAATTCTTTGGGCGCGTCCATTACCACTCTTAAAAGATCATTACTGTATTGACTCACCCTCAAACTTTGCAGTTTTCTTGGCACACTGACTTTGGGTGAACTTAAAATGACGGCGCGAATATCAACAACTTTTTTATAATTACCCACACTTTTAAGAATAAAGATTTTAATATCATTAGACGATACTTTTTGATCAAACTCTAAGATAATTTCATCTTCATTGACATTGACATGTCTAAGGGCATTTTTACCCTGAGGTGCTTTTTGAAAGGTTGCAGAGGCATCTGGCTCAATCTCTTTTTTAGGAGGCGATACCTTTTCTGCAACAGGCTCTTTGGTTGAAGATTTGTTCATGAAAGAGAGTTCAGACTCATACTTTGAAGCATCCAGTTTAAGAACTTTAGCACTTTTAATCAGTCTTTCTAATGTCTCTTTTTTCAAGGAATCATCATTGGAAATAATGGCTTGAATATAAACACTCTTAAGGCCATGAAAGACCTTTAGCATCTCATCGCTACTCGCACTTTTCATCTGTGCATCATACATTTCAAGCTGCTTATGATAGTTTGTGGCTGACCACAAAAAGCTACATGTAAGCAGCCAAAAAATGACGAGTTTAACTATTTTCCCCATAAACCAACTTTGAGATAAGCTCTTTTACGCTGATAATTTCATTTAACTTATACCCATTAGCACCCGTAAAAAACAATCCTGTTTCTACTTTTCCCAAATAAGCATCGGTCAGTCTATCCGCAATACAATAACCTACAGCCTTAGCTTCTTGCCCACGATGACAAGGGCTGACACAATTACTGATACATCTAATTGCTGGCCCTTCTTTTTTTTCAACCATATTTAAAAGATTGGTTTTAACGCCTCTTGCTGGATAACCAACGGGAGACTTAAAAAGTTGAATACTCTCTTTCGTTGAATTTAAAATGACTTCTTTAAACTGAGCATCAGCGTCACATTCATGCGTTCCAATAAATCTCGTTCCCATCTGAACGCCATCAGCGCCAAGTTCCATCAATTTTTTAATATCCTCATGATCCAAAACACCTCCCGCTGCGATAAGCGGAAAATCTCCCCAAAGCTTTATCTCTTCTTTAATAGGACCTATAAGATTTACAAGCTGATACTCTTCCATGCC
>JAQWCT010000097.1 GCA_028705785.1 Sulfurospirillaceae bacterium
CATTTTCCCTGCCAAATCATCAGCATCCTCATAGCCGATAACATGCGCAAGTGTTGGCGTCTGTGAAAACACTTTAGGCAAGATGGCGACACTCCCTTCTTTCATGCGAGATAATACAGAAAGTTTAGCTTCGATGTATGCTTCCATATCTCCATGCCAGCTTCCATGGTCAGGCTTTATCGGTAGTAGTAAGTAGATATCGGGTGTGGCTTTTTTGGTGTAATGAAAGGTAAAAGAGCTGGTTTCTAAGACCCAAATAGGCGCTTTTTCGTCTAACTCAGCCAAAGGAATACCAATATTTCCCCCTGCCATCGCACCTTGTGCTTTGAGTAGATGTTCGCACATTTGCGTCGTCGTTGTTTTACCATTGGTTCCACTAATCCAAATCGAAAAAGGCATCACAGGTTCAAAGAAATCATATTCGCTGACCACATTTTTGGCTTGTTGAATTAAGGTGTGTTGTGGTGGAAATCCTGGACTTGGTATCTCTATGTCACTTGTTTGTGGATCAAAGAGAGCTGGTGGCAATAAGGTGTTTCCAAATGCATCTTCACCTTTACATGTAAAGGCATCATCAAAGATTTGACAACCACCCAATTTTTGAGCGATGGCTTTAGTGGTTTTTCCGTTTCCAAATAAACTTATCATTAACGAATCTTCAATGCAGTTAAGGCTAAGAGGTTAGACATGAGGGCTATAATCCAAAATCTTACAATGATTTTATTTTCAGGCCAACCTTTTACTTCAAAGTGATGATGAATAGGAGCCATGAGAAAAATTCTCTTCTTTCTGGTTTTAAAACTTCCGACTTGGAGAATCACAGAAACGGTTTCTAAGACAAAAACAAAACCGATAAGAATCAGTAAAATTTCATTTTTAGAGATAATCGCCATATAACCGATAAATGCACCAATGCTAAGACTTCCACTATCGCCCATAAAGACTTCCGCAGGATAACAGTTAAACCATAAAAAGCCGACCAGTGAGCCCATAACAGCCGTTGCAACGATAACCACTTCGCCACTTCCACCTACTTTTGGGAGTAAAAGATAGCCACTAAGCATAGCATTACCGCCCACATAAACAAAAACGGCTAGTGAAAAGATAGAAAGAATGGAAGGTACCGTAGCGAGTCCATCTAGTCCATCGGTGAGGTTGACAGCGTTACTTGCCGATATCATGACCAAAACCCAAAAGGCAAGGGCTAAAAGTTTTAAATCGAAAAGGGGATATTTGTAAAAAGGGACAAAAAAGTTGGTATCCAAATCAATCGCATCGTAAAGCATATAGGCAACCACCAAGGCGGCACCTATTTGTAAAGCGAATTTTATTTTGGGGCTTAGTCCTGCGGTGTTGCTTTTTCCAAGGATTTTTGAGAGGTCATCTTGCATTCCAATAAGTCCAAAAAGAACGATACATGTAAGACCTGTCAGGACAAAAAGATTGTTGATGCGTGCACAAATAATGATGGCGATAATCGCGGATACCAAAAAAACGATACCCCCCATCGTAGGCGTTTTAGATTTTTTTTGATGTGTTTGAGGTGCTAAAGAGTAGATAGGTTGGTTGGCATTTTTTCGCTTCGCCCATTTGATAAACTTTGGCATTAGATAAATGGTCAATAGAAAGCTCAAAAAGAAGGCAAGCCCAGCCCTAACCGTGATATACTGAAAGATATTAATAGAAGCAAATTGATAAAATAAGTACAACATTTAATTAAGTCCAAGGTTGAGAGATATATTTTTATAAAAGCAATATTTTAGTAAGATATTGCTTATAAGCTTATAACAAAGGGTTCTTTTTGAAAGCAAATCTTAAAAAAACGCTACTCGTTATCACAGATGGTATTGGTCATAATGCCAATCATGAGGCAAATGCTTTTTGCCAAGCATGCAAACCCACATATGATAAGCTTTTTTCTTCAGTACCCTATAGTCTTGTTGCCACTTCTGGTCTGAGTGTAGGGCTTCCTGAGGGTCAAATGGGAAATAGCGAAGTTGGGCATATGTGCATTGGTAGTGGTAGAATTTTGTATCAAAATCTTGTCAAAATTTCACTGGCAGCACAAGATGGTTCTTTGGCGCACAATGAAGCCTTAACCAATCTTCTACATGTAAAGGGTGATATCCACATCATTGGTTTAGTAAGTGATGGAGGTGTTCATTCGCATATTGAGCATATCATTGATTTAGCAAAAATTGTTGAAGCAAAGGGTAAAAAAGTTTACCTTCATGTCATCACTGATGGTAGGGATGTTTCTCCTACTTCTGGGGTTAGTTTTGTGGATCAATTGATGGGTATTTGCAATGAAAATATTAACATTGCCTCGATTTCGGGACGATTTTTTAGTATGGATAGAGACAATCGTTGGGAACGAGTTGAAATTGGATATCGCTCTATTGTAGATGCTGAGCCCAAATGTGAAATGAGTGTGCGAGACTATCTTTTATCGATGTATGACAAAGGCATTACCGATGAATTTGTAGAGCCTGTGGCATTTGAGCCTTATAATGGTATGCATGGAAATGATGGTGTTATCTTTGCTAACTTTAGAAATGACCGTATGCGTGAACTTTCCCGCGCGATAGGTTTTAAGGAATTTAGCGAGTTTGACCGAACGCTAAATGGTTTAGAATGTATTACGATGAGTGAATATGACAGTAGTTATCCATTCCCGATTATGTTTCAAGCCGATACACCTCAAAATACTTTGTCTGAGGCGATTTCAAGAGCGGGCTTGAGTCAATTTCATACAGCGGAAACAGAGAAATATGCACATGTCACTTTCTTTTTTAATGGAGGCGTAGAAGAGCCGAATGTGGGAGAAACCAGGCTGTTAGTTCCTAGCCCAAAGGTGAGAACCTATGACTTACAACCACAGATGAGTGCGCCACAAGTCGGAGATGCGGTTTTAAAAGCGATGGAAGAAGCCTATGATTTTATCGTGGTAAATTTTGCTAATGGCGATATGGTAGGGCACACGGGCAATCTTGAAGCGGCAACTTTAGCGGTTGAAGCAGTGGATATGGAACTAGGTCGTATTTTAGATAAAGCAGAACAAAAAGATTATGCTGTGGTGATTACGAGCGATCATGGCAATTGTGAACAGATGAGAGATGGTGATGGGAAAGGCTTAACCAACCACACGACATTTGAAGTGTACTGTTTCGTGAAAGATGAGCGCGTCTTACATGTAAACAAAGGTGGGCTTAATAATATTGCCCCAACAGTATTAAAACTCATGGGATTAGATATTCCTAGTGAGATGGATAAGCCCTTAATAGAATTTAAATAAAAGGAAAATAATGAAATTTAGTGGAAAAAATGTTTTAGTAACAGGTGCAGCAAGTGGCATTGGAAAAGAGATAGCGATTACTTTGGCAGGTTATGGACTTAAAGTTTGGATAAATTATCGTTCACGCCCTGAGCAAGCTGATGCGATTAAAGAGCAAATTGAAGCTAATGGTGGTGTCGCGGCGGTGATTGGTTTTGATGTAGCGGATGAAGAGGCTTTTATTGACGGTATTAAAACGATAGTAGACGCAGATGGTGAACTCTCTTATTTGGTCAATAATGCAGGTATCACCAATGATAAATTGGCTATGCGTATGAAAAAAGAGGATTTTACTTCTGTTTTGGACATCAATCTCACATCAGCTTTTATTGGATGTCGTGAAGCGATTAAGGTTATGAGTAAGAAACGATTTGGAAGTGTAGTCAATATCGCTTCTATCGTTGGAGAAACAGGTAATGCTGGTCAGGTTAATTACAGTGCCAGTAAAGGTGGATTAATCGCAATGACGAAGAGTTTTGCTCAAGAGGGAAGTGCAAGAGACATCCGATATAATGCAGTAACACCTGGATTTATTGCTACAGAGATGACAGATAAGCTTAGCGATGAGGTCAAAGATGCCTATACGACAAAAATACCGCTTAAACGATTTGGAAGTCCAAAAGATGTTGCAGAAGCGACGGCTTTTTTACTCAGCGATAGCGCAAGCTACATCACAGGAGAGGTTTTAAAGGTTAATGGCGGAATGTACATGTAGATGTATCAAACCCAAATTAAAGGTTTATTTGATAAAATAGTGAAAATTTTTTATAAGGAGCTAGTAAATGGCACTATTCGATGATGTAAAAGCGGTGGTTGTAGAACAATTAAATGTAAATCCCGACGAAGTAAAAGAAGATTCTAAATTTGTGGAAGATTTGGGTGCAGATTCCCTAGATGTTGTAGAGTTAGTAATGGCTCTTGAAGAGAAATTTGATATCGAAATCCCTGATACTGATGCAGAGAAAATCGTTACAGTTGGCAATGCCATGGCTTATATTGAGGCACATAAATAGTCTATTACGCGTTAACTAAAACCCGCGATGCGGGTTTCCCCCACTATCAAGATATTTAAAGAGGATAAAAATTTGAAAAGAGTAGTCGTTACTGGGATTGGAATGATTAATTCCTTAGGTTTGGATAAAGAGAGTTCTTTTAAAGCTATCGTTGCAGGACAATGTGGCATTAAAAGTATTAGTTCGTTTGACACAACCGAGCATTCAGTAAAAATTGCTGGTGAAATCACAGATTTTGACCCCAATACTGTGATGAATCCTAAAGATGTTAAAAAAGCAGACCGTTTTATTCATTTAGGTCTTAAAGCGGCGCAAGAAGCGATGGCTGATGCAAAATTTGAAAGCTTCGAATCAGAATCTTTTGGTGTCAGTTCGGCTTCTGGTGTTGGTGGATTGATTGTTATTGAAAAAAATTCTATTATCATTAGCGAAAAAGGTCCTAAAAAAGTTTCTCCATTTTTTATTCCCTCAGCACTTATCAATATACTAGGCGGAATGGTTTCTATCGAACATGGGCTTAAAGGGCCTAACCTTTCTTCGGTTACGGCTTGTGCAGCAGGTACTCACGCGATTAGTGAAGCGACAAAAACAATCATGCTGGGCTGTGCTAAAAAAATGCTAGTGGTAGGTGCAGAAGCGACGATTTGTCCTGCGGGTATTGCTGGTTTTGCATCAATGAAAGCACTTTCAACAAGAAATGAAGAGCCACTTAAAGCGTCTCGTCCTTTTGATGCAGATCGTGATGGTTTTATCATGGGCGAGGGTGCTGGAGCACTCATTCTTGAAGTGTATGAAGATGCCATTGCAAGAGGAGCTCATATCTATGGTGAAGTGATAGGATTTGGAGAGAGCGGTGATGCACACCACATCACATCTCCTAGTTTAGATGGCCCATTTCGTGCAATGAAAATGGCTTATGAAATGGCTGGGCGACCAAAAATTGACTATATCAATGCACATGGAACAAGTACACCAGCGAATGATAAAAATGAGACAGCTGCGATTAAAGAACTTTTTGGAGCGAATGTTCCTCAGGTGAGTTCAACTAAAGGTCAAACGGGACATTGTTTGGGTGCCGCAGGTGCAATTGAAGCAGTTATCGCTTTGATGGCAATGCGAGATGGCATTTTACCACCAACGATTAATCAAGAAACGCTTGATCCTGATTGTGATTTGGATTATATTCCCAATGTTGCAAGAGCCTATAAGGCAGATGTAGTGATGAGTAACTCATTTGGTTTTGGTGGGACAAATGGCTCGGTTATCTTTAAACGCGTATAAGGGAATTTTGTGGCAACTTATTTAGATTTTGAAAATGGAATTAGGCAGATTGACGAAGATATCGCTAATGCCAAAATCAAAGGTGATGGTCACGCTGTTGAGATATTAGAAAAAAGCCTCAATAAAGAGATATCTAAAACCTATAAAAATTTGAGTGAATATCAAAAACTTCAACTTGCTCGACATCCTGATCGTCCTTATGCTATAGACTATGTAAGACTTCTTTTAAGAGATTATTATGAAATTCATGGTGATCGCAATTTTGCTGATGATGCCGCCATTATTTGTTATGTTGGCTACATTGGTGAACGCAAAGTGGTCGTCGTTGGTGAGCAAAAAGGGCGTGGAACTAAAAATAAACTCAAAAGAAATTTTGGTATGCCTCATCCTGAAGGGTATCGAAAAGCACTTCGTATAGCTAAAATGGCAGAAAAATTTGATCTTCCTATTCTTTTTCTTGTTGATACTCCTGGTGCTTATCCTGGTATTGCAGCAGAAGAGAGAGGCCAGAGTGAAGCTATTGCTCGAAATCTTTTTGAAATGAGTAAACTTAATACTAAAAGTGTTTCTGTGGTTATTGGAGAAGGTGGAAGTGGTGGTGCTTTAGCTATCGGGGTAAGCGATAGGGTTGCGATGATGCGTTATTCTGTGTTTTCAGTTATCTCTCCTGAGGGTTGTGCTGCCATTTTATGGAACGATCCATCTAAACAAGAGAGCGCTACAAAAGCTATGAAGATTACCTCTGAAGACCTCTATAAGTTAGGGCTAATTGATGCGATTATAGAAGAGCCATTGGTTGGGGGACATCGTGATAAAGAGAGTGCCGCTAAAGCCCTTGGAGCCTATTTTGAAAAATCATTGGCTGAATTAGATCAACTAAGTAATGAAGAACGACTTGCAAAACGCTATGAAAGAATCACTTCCATCGGAGCCTACGAAGAGCGTTAAGAGCATCTAAATGCTCTTAACTTTTAAAATTTTACCAACCTCGTACTAAAGTATGACAATCTGTACAGGCATTGACAATGTCTGAAAAGGCATTATGTGCTTTTTTCATCTGTTTTAATGCCAAATAAGTTTTCATCTCATCTGTTGCATTTTCAATTCTTTTTGAAGTGATAAGTGCCAAATTTTCCATCTGCTTTTTATTTTCAGGAAGAATTGATCTGATAACTGCACGATCATGATAGATTGTGTTTTCTTTTTGCACTTGCTCGACACCACTTTGGATTAAATCTATATTGTTATATAGAAAACCTTTTTGTATATTAGCCAATCCATTTTCCATATTAATCATGACCATAGCATTAATTTTTTCTGCGTCTGAAGCGTTTAGAATAGATGCTGTACACAATGAAGCCAAGACAAATTGTATAGTTTTTTTCATAAATACCCTCCATTAAAAGTTATAGTAAGGCTAAGAGAAGCTCATAGCCTTATGTGTTTTTTTTAGTGTACTTTTCTCCAAATTTTTACTTTCCACAAGTAAGCAAGTAAAGTAAATAATGCCATGTAAGCAATGAGTTTATAGCCTAGATCATCTCTCTCTGCTTTTTTTCTATCACCCACTTTTTCCATATAAGCAACAACTTTGTTTTGTGATACTTCGGTTAAACCTACACGAGGCATAGAAGTTCCTGCAAGTTGTTTTTGTGGATTGTTGATAAAAGTTGAAAGATAATCTTTACTTTTAGCACGAATCATCATTGAAAGATCAGGAGGAGTTGTTCCCATATATGCTTTAAGTGCATCTTGATTGCTGTTGCTTAATACTTTATCATATTTGATATCATGACATCGTTGACATGCATCTTCAAAAGTTTGTTTAGCATCTAACTCTTTAGGTGCAATGGATTGAAGGTAAGCTACGATATCAGCTATTTCTTGATTGATATCTCCACCTAAACCAAAAAATGCAATCATAGGGTGAGGTTTTGTCTCGTTAAATTTATGTTCAACTTTTAAAGCTCTTGTAGGCTCTTTAATCAGTGCGATTAAATAACTTTTATCATAAAGTAAGCCAGCATTACTCAAATCAGGAGGAACAACACCAAAAGCTACAGAAGCACTTGCGTTATCCATAGGTGCTGCCATTCCTTGAGATTTAACACCATGACATCCAATACAGCCTGCTGACATAAATGTTTCAGCACCTTTTGTGGCACTACCTTTCATTTGACGAGCAGGTTCAAGTTCTTTCCAGAAACTCGTAATTTTGACAAGTTCTTCTTGGGCAATAGCAAGTACTTTTTTGGAAGAATCCACAGCTTTTTGAGCCTCTTCAATCTTCAATCTTTCACTAAGTGATTGTTGTAATTTTTTAAGCGATTCTTCTGCAGTTGCTTGATCTGTTTGTGCTTTGTGAATCACTTCTTTAGCATAGGCTATATCACCTTTTGCAAAATCAAAATCTGCAGGTGCAACATGTGGGTGCATTTGAGAGTGTGCAAAAGGCTCAACACCCCAATAAATAAGTGCAGTAAAGAATAAAACAACAGTTAATATTTTAAATTCTCTCATTTGTCACCTCCTTGGCTTTTTGCTTCCATTTTGGTAATAATTGGAAGGAGAAGAAACAGAACAATAAAGGTAAGAGCGGCATAAAAACCAACCCACGCATTATTGCCTGTTGGAGGGAGTTTTCCATACACTGTAAGAACAATCATATCAATAACCAGTAACCAAAACCAGTATTTAAAGAGAGGTCTTTTGTGAGCTGGAGCTACATGATGAGGATTTCTATCTAGGAATGGGAAAACCATGAAAATGACATTGGCAAAGCCAAATGCTGCTAAACCTATATCCATGGCTGCAACGCCAGCAACATCAAAGAAGAAACCACGAAGTACTTCATAACTCCACAAGAAATACCACTCAGGATAGATATGAGCAGGTGTTTTCATATTGTTAGCTGGTTCAAAGTTGATGGGGTCCATCGCAAAGTCATAGTGATAACAGACAAGATAGAAGAAAATGGTTAAAAATACACCGACGACAAAGAAATCTTTTGAGAGGAAAACGGGCCAAAAAGGAACCACTTTAGACTCTTGTGTTTTTCCATCGAGATATTTTTGAGCTTCTTTGTCAAAATCGAATTCTTCTGCATCTTGATTATTAACATGTGGAAATCTCAAAGCATAGAAATGTACTGCAATCAGTAAGATGATAGCAAGTGGAAGAAGCAATACATGTAACATAAAAAATCGTGTTAAAGTCGCATCAGCAACCAAAAAGTCACCTCTAATCCAAATAACCAAAGCTTCACCAATAAAAGGAATTCCACCAAAAAGATTGGTGATAACTTGTGCTGCCCAGTAGCTCATTTGTCCCCAAGGAAGCATATATCCACTAAATGCTTCTGCTGAAAAGATACCAAACAAAGCCATACCCGTTAGCCAAATAATCTCACGGCCTTTTTTATAAGAGCCATAATAGATACCTGTAAACATGTGAATATAGATAATGAGGAAGATTGCAGAAGCTGCCACACCGTGAACATGTCTCCATAACCAGCCATATT
>JAQWCT010000098.1 GCA_028705785.1 Sulfurospirillaceae bacterium
GGCAATAGAGATATACAGTATCCCTGTTGCTCGTTTGATGAAATGCAGCAGCGCTCTCTCACTCTTGTCTCGAGCTTTCTGCTCCCACATAGAAAAGATAGCGGCGAGTTGTTTTTGTGTTACGCCTCCACTTTTTGGAGCTTGTTTAACAAGAGCACGCCCTGCGATGTCAGGCTTCAAAGAGAGAGTATCTTCACGCTTATGGTTAAATACATCGAGGATATGCTTGAGCTCTTTAATAGAGAGCTCAGCAGAGGAGAGAACCCCAAAACGAATATGCAACCAATCCTCCCACGCCCCTCCAGCATAGAGCACACTATAAGCACCATGCTGATGAATAGCACGGAGTAATCCTTTTCGGAAGTTCTCTTGTAAAAAGGTCATGCTCTTTCCTTTATCGTTTTTTGTATATCTTTAAATAATGCTCTTAAAGCAGGGTCGCTACAGGCTATCTCAAACTCTCCACGGCTTTGTTCTTTAAAATCAACTGTAGACTTCGTTACAGGCTCTTTTTTAGGCTCTGCAATCACACACGCTTCGATGGTATTAAAGAGCACATTGTTGGCCTTTAAATCCTCTTTAAATAAGGAGTAATAGCCTCTCATCTTTGCTTTAATGTCCTCTTTTTTGTATGCAAACTCAAACTTCGCCGTTTGATGTTTAAACACAAAGAAAAGCACGTTACCTTTTATCTTCGCATAGCGAAAGAGGGAAGAGAGCGCTAAGCCCTCCAACCCTGCTTTTGCGATTGCATCTATAGTTTTACGGCGTTCTATGCCAACATAAAGTGCAGCCAACTCGCTCATATTTATCCCTCGCAACAATAAAAAATTTGATGTTTACAATCATCAATTCCACGGTGCTTTATCCCCTTAAATTCATAATCTCTAGGGTTAATCCCTTTAAGTGTTACAAGGGTTCTAACATCATTGTCGCAGTAATAAGGCAACACAAAATCAACACCATGCCGTTTATAAAGGTTTCTCAAGAGTGTATTATCAAAAGTAACACCATTACCCCATAGCTTCGCATTTTTAATATTAGGGATATACTTTGTAATCCAACCATTAAATTCTTGGAGTACATCAATAATCCTATTTTGAGGCAAACGCATCATTGTCTCTTGTGCCTCTTTACTTTGTTTTAGCCACCATTGCACAGTTGAAGAATCTATAATAGCGCCATGTTCTATTTGCTCTTCCCAATTAAGTCCAGTTTCAAATTCCTCAAAGCATTGTCCACTCTTTAAATCAAACCGCACAGCACTTATCGTCGTAATAAGTGCATCAGCATTTACTCCCATCGTCTCCAAATCAAGCATAATGTGCATATCATACCGCCGCAATATCAATGGGGATAAGACTCCATTCGCTATCAGAGTTCTCACGGGTATAAAAGCGAATGTAGCTCTTTGTCGAAGCGACCTGCAAGCTGTCTGCAATAATCGACATCGCCTCAACCCACTTAGGGGCAACAATGTCATAACTTCGCAATGCTAAAAGCTTTTTCGTGTCGATATTGCCTTTTTTATCAACCTCAAATGCCTTCATAATCAGCGTTCTAACGATAGGTGTAGAGTCTTCCGTCTCTTCTTTTAAAAACTCGTCTAGTTTCATTTTTGCAATTTGAATTTTCTCATCAGGTTTGAGCGTGTCCATAGAGCGGATTTCGACCTTTGCTGTAGAAGAAAAATTCTCTAAGTTTAGGTTTCCTTTTACACTTTTACCTTTTGCATCAACATTGTAGTTTTGCAAGAGCAGAGCGAAGTACGACTCTACCTGCTCATTGCACTCTGCTTTAAAAATAGAGATAAGTCCTGTAAGGTTTTGCGCCGCCGCAATAATGCGCTCAACAAGCTCAGATTTTAACTGCTCATCAACTCTAATCATATCGGGGTGAACTGCCTCACCTTTGCCATTAATCCAAAAGCCTTTATCGTCTCTAAGTATCATCATTTTTCCTTATTTTTTTTCTTTGCATGTATCACATACTTTAGTTGCACCGTAATGCCAAGCCCCACAAAGGGGACACCTTTTACTCTTTACCACCAGTGTTGGATTTTTGTACGATAGGCTCTTCGTTTTTGCCATTACTTCCCTCTCTCATCGCTTTTACGTAGGCTTTTGTTAAGCACCTTTGAATAGGATGATTTAACGCTTCATAAATATTTATGCTATCGCCAATGGATTCTTGTACTGTCGCCACTAAAACACCAAGCTCAGCTAATATCTGTGTTTGCTCACCCCTAATATCAATTTTTATACCGTGTTCTGTTTTATCAATCAATAACATCTACCGCTCCTTATTTCGTTAAATTCCACTCGGCGATATACAGCCACACACGCACTTTGCGCACCACTTTTTCACCCAACCATCTTTTAAACTTTTTAAACATTTTGCACATTACGGTTATCCTCATTGATTAAGATTGCACATTGCATCAAAGCACGCACGATCAACGCTTTCAAAACTATCGCCAAATCCTAGATTATCTATGATTTTTTCTTGCTCATAAATAGGTCTAACACTTTTTGCTCCACCACGAATTTTTAGCATTTTTACTTCAACAATAACCTTCTCATCTTCTTTAAAGGTAATCGTGTAATTTCTCTTTGTTATTTCAGCAATTATTTTCATGCTCTATGCTCCCAAAACGTCATCAAGAATGACAGGTAAGTCAACTTCTTGTACCGTTAAATCATTGAAGCTTTTACCCTCACTTAGACCTCGCTCATAGGCCATAGCTAAAGCAGAGTGAAATACTCTTAGCTCCATAATGGCTACCTTTTCTGTTTCTTCCGCTGTATAGTGTTTTTTTAGTTCGGTACTCATTTTATTTTTTTTATGTCCATCGCTTATTTTAGAGCCAATGCAAACATTGCATACTTTTCCATATTCACCATTGCGATAACGTCTAAAGTTTGTATCTTCTTTCATCTCATTACAATGCTCACATCGTTTCCACTCAACCTTTTTCACACCATCCTCCTTTCTTCTCTTATTCGCATCTTTTGCAACCTGTTCCCAGTCTTCTAAGTCTTGAACATTAATGTCATATTCTAATCCAAGAATATCAACGTTAAAGTTATCCCCAATGTCTTGTTTTGCAAGCTCATTGTATGTGCTCATTTTTGGCGTAAGGTCATCCGTACTGTAAGGCTTAGGAGGCTCAGTCATCGCCTTATTAAATGCCTCTTCGTTTGCATACAGTGGGGCAATTCCTTTTTCTAAGCATTTAGCTTTGTATTGCTCCCAAAATTTGTTATTTTCCATCTTCATGCTCCTTTAAAAAGCACATAAAATATAGCAATCAAACCAGACGCTGCAAATCCCCAAAACACCAAGGGAACTACTATGTCAAAATTATCTTTTTTCATTGTTTATCCTTCCCATACCAAAACTTACAACTCACAATATCTAAGTCCAAACTATCTCTCATTCTCCACATTTCATTAAAACAAGGCGCATTACCGCATGTATTACAGCAAGGTTTTGCATATCTAAGTACATTTTCATGCACACCTCTTACGTGTAAGAACATCAAAAAGTTTGCCAAGTCGATGTAGTTGTCTTTATTCTCTTTTGTCGTTTGCTTCCAAAAAAGATCAGCAAGGTGCTTACCTGTACATGTCTCTCTATTATCCCAACCGCTTCGACCTTTTTCACGTGCAATGGCTAGCTTTTCTTTCATCGCTTTTGCAAACTGGTCAACGGCTTCATTGTCTCGTTCTGCTTGCATTAACGCCTCATCCACGTCATGCTCTCTTTGTGTATCAGTCATCACGCTACCGCCATCATTTTTTTACTAGCGTTTCGTGCCTCTTTAACAATCGCATGTAGCTTCCCTGCTTGAGTCGTGTTTAAATCAAGCGCTTTAGCTTTGCACATGCTCACCTCAAGCTCAAGCCTTTCATTTTCACTTTTTAGCTCTCGCACCCTTTGATTTAACACGCCTACTTGAGCACTCAAAGCATCAACGCCTAAGACTCTTCTTAAAAATGCTTTCATTTCATTGCCTCCTCAAAGTTTTCAGCATTGCCCTCGTATATCTCAACGAAGTCCTCACACCAGTACTTCACTTCACGAAGATTTTGGCTCTTTTTCCAAAGCTTCATGACCTGTTTATCGTCCAGCTCTATGTTAAAGCTCTTTGTCATCAAGCTAACTTCCACTACGCTAAAAGGCTCTATGGGTAAACTAGCACGGATGCGTGTTTCAACTTGTGGATGTGAACGTGCGATGATAAGCTCTAACCTTTCCGTTCCCACCAACACCATAGGGATGTCGCACTCATCATGGATGTGTCTTATCTGTTCTAGGCTTGACTCATTTAAGAAGTTCGCCTCATCAATGATGATGATTTTACGATTGGTTAAAAGCTCTTTTTTGATACCACGCATGAGGTCTTTTTTGTTCTTTGGTATATTTTTTATACCGATAGAAAGTGCTAACTCTTCTAAGAACTCCTTTTGGCTCATGCCATCATAAGAGGTTACGATGCATGCTTGTGGGTACTTTTTTGCAAAAGCACGAATGGCAGTGGTCTTTCCTGTACCACTTTTTCCACAAATCTTCGTGAGTGCTTTTTGCTTGGTACTTTTAATGAGCGTTGCGATGATGTTTTCAGTATTGGCAAATTCCAATATCCCTGAATTTTTGCAAATCTCAGAGTATTTTCCCTTTTTAAACTCACCCTTTAAAGTGTTTAAAGACTCTTTAATCTCTACTTTAGACTCTAAGTAGTTAATGATGGTCTCTTCCACTTTTGCTTTTGAGTTTGCACTCAGGTTATAATCTCCCCAGCCACTTAAAGCCTTAGAAACATACGCCGCATTAAGCCCTGTATCTCGTACAATTTGACCAGCACTTCCACCGCTTGCCTTGAAATTTTCAAATAATTCTTGTAACATTCGTTTATCCTTTTAGAGCACGGAGTGCATCTTCCATGTCGTCCGTGCTCGGTCTGTATGTTTTTTGATTTCCTAAACCTGCTTTGACACTTAGTTTTATTTCAACCTCCTCATCTGTATTTTTTTGTTTTTTAAACAATGTTTTTTGACTCTCTTTTAGTGCGGCATCCGTTGCACCCATCGCTCTTAAAATTCCTTCTTTGTGGATGCTATCTTTAAGGTGTGTCATACTTTTTACCATCGCTTTTTTCACGCCTACTTTGTCTTTTTTATAAGCTTTTTGAGCGGCCCTATACTCTTCAGCGCTTATCTCTACGATGGTTTTATCTATCGCCTCACATACAAAATTTCCCTCCATGTCATACACGTAAACACTGGAGAGGTTGTCGATATTTTGATAGACTTTAAAATAAGTTGTTGCCACGCTTCCATGTTTAAAAAGTTCCAAATTCATATAAGTAAACGTATTGAAGCGAAGCCCGTCTTGGCCTAAACGAACCTTTTTAGACTGTCCAAGCACACGCTCATCAAAGTTTGATGTTGGGAGCGCAACTCCTTTATTAAATTTTTCCTCATTAAACGCATCAACCATAAACTGCAACTCATCAAAGGTAAGGAGATTTTTAATACTTGTCTTAACACCACTAAGCTTTTTTGACTTCTCAAGCGCTTGCGCCTCAAGCTCACTTCGCTGACCTACGTTATGACCGATAAATCCTGGAAGCGTCTCAAAATAGGAATGCTGTATGGTTCTAAACTGTCGCTCAACGATACCCTTTTCACGTCCTGCAAAAGGCGCAGTATTGATATAACAAATGCCAAGGTCAAAACAGACGTTTTGGAAATGCTCACTCATATAGTCCTTGCCATTGTCACCTTTGATAATAAAAGGCTTTTCAAAACGCTTAAGTGCTTTTCGTAGAAGTCTAACGATAGAGTAAGAATTTGAGGTATCACACAAGTAGCTCACACGTCGTTTACTAGCAACATCAACGATAGAGATAGCATCGTAGCGCTGTGCCTCACCAAGGTCATTAAGAGCCATAAAGTCAAATTTTGTGGAGTCTATCTGCCACTCTTCATTAGTGTTTAAGTAGTTTCGTTTTCCTGTCGGTCTGACATCAAGTCCATCAAGCCCCCGCTTGAGATAAGCTCGTATATCGCCATCCTCTTTTTTTATACGCTCATAAGCTCTATAAAACGTACTGTAGGTGATGTCGCTCACAGGGTTAAACATATCAATCGGTAAATGGTTTTTCTTAGCATAAAACATACAATAAACATGGTACATACTACTAATATGCACGCTTCCAGCGGCATAAATAGCGTGAGTGATACTCTCATCATCTACCTTCTTATTGTTCGCTCCTCTTTTATCTTTAAGAGCTTTTGCGCCATCTTTTGAAAAACTATTTACCCATCGATAGATATTTTTTTCACTTTCACCAAAGTAAGAGCTTGCCGCTTTAACGCTTGATGCTCTTACGTAGGCTATTACTTCTTTTTTATAGGCGGTTCTATCGCCATTATTTCTGCCTCTGAGAGAGGCATCTGCTGATATTGGTTCTTGAACTTCTCCAAGTCCTTCTCTTCGCTGTAATTCTCTATATAAAATTCCAGTGGAGACACTTGCTTCTTTACTCTCAAAAGTGGCCCCATTGGTAGATGTTCCACTGTTTTCAAGCTCCCTATAAACCGCATTAGATTGTATCTGTCCATATTGAATGACTCCATCATCAGAATTGCAATTTGGTCGTGAAGATATACCCTCAATTCCACCTCGCTCATCTCCTCCATTTCCATTTCTGAAATCATCTTCCTCTCCTATCCATATTTGTAGAACTTTTCCGCCTGCGCCGCCAACACCATCAATGTGCTGAAAGTGCAAATTTTTGCCCTTGAGTGAGCAAATTTTTTTATCTTTTAAACTTGCTCGCTTAACAGCCTTTACAAGTGCATCATAATTTACATGTAAAAGCTCCGCCGCTTCTTTACTACTGCCCCAACTCATTGTATAAACCCATCTTTTTTTAGAGCTTCTACGCACTTTTTAGAGACTTTTTTACCTAATGCGACTTGTCGCAACAACCGATAATCAAGCTCTTTTATCTTTGCATAGTGTTTAAGCGTGCCATACTCATCTTTCACTTTTTGCGTAATTTCCAATGTTGCCATGCTGACCTCCTTATTTTTATAGTAACGCTTCACTGTTTGGATAACCACTCTAGAAACCCCTTGTGATATAATCAAGGTGCAAAACAAAACCAACCACAAGGAGTCACAACAATGGACTTTTCGACCTATTCAAAAAACATTCAAAACCAAGTACATGAAATCATTGCTCAATTCAGTGATAAAGCAAAAGAAAACCTTATAACAACACTACGCAATGCCCCACAAGGCTTAATAGAACGAGACATCGCTTCCAATCATGAATTCCTTTTAGAATACATCACAAAAACGCCTAAAGCAAGGGGAAAAATGGAAAAAGAACAAGAGGAATACATTGTTAATATGAGAGTTATTGCTCTTGTCGAACTCCAAAAAACAGCTCTTTTTTTAGAGCATTTAGACCATTATTTTCTAGCGAAACCAACCGCTTATCGTTCTTTTGCGGCACATACAAGCCAACTACTCCAAAAAGTATCTTATGATAAAGTAGTAGACCATTTAGAAAAAGTCATGCAAGATTTTTCATAAGCTCATTCATTTCATGATTTGAGGATGGCACATATCTAAGAGCTTTACCTCTTCGCTTTTTAGCGACAGGCTTGGCGGCTTCCTCTATTGCTTTAGCGGAATGGTAAATAACCGTCATTCTACGCTCTTCTTTATCTTTTTTACTTCCCATAAATACTGCTTTTATACCTAACTCCTTTTAATTTTTAAAGGTTATCCAAACAATGAAACGTTAAAGAACTCATTTTCTGATACAATTACGAAATTGTAATGATGAAAGTATAGTGCAAATATTTGCACTTGTCAAGGAAGTTTTATGGATATTGGGCAAAGATTAAGAAGTGCAAGAGAGAAAGCTGGGCTTACGCAAAGCATGTTATCTAAAACCTCAGGAGTCTCTGAACGCACTATTAAATCTTATGAAAAAGATAATGCCAATGTTACTATTTCAATCATTGAGAAACTTGCAAAAGCTCTTAATGTGGAAACCAAATACTTTACCAATGATGATGTCCAGCAATATGTCCACCATTCGTCCAGCAATATGTCCACCAATGTCCATAAGTTGTCCAGCACTCACCAAGTTGTAAACGAAGTACAACAAAGAACCACCGTCAAAGTAAACTATTATCCAAACATTTTAGCCTCAGCAGGGTTTGGAACCTTTAATCATGATGTAAATGTAAAAGTGCTTGAATTGGAAGAGGGGTTTTTGATGGCACTAGGACTCAAATGTTTCAAAAATCTAGACCTTATAACAGTCTACGGAGACAGTATGGAGCCGTTCGTTTCAAATGGAGAACTCATTATCCTACAAAGAGACGTAGAAGCCCAAAATAGCGACATAGTAGTAGCAAATATAAACGGAGAAGTCTACGTCAAAAAACTCCAAAGAGACCCCATTAAGAAGTGGATAAAACTAACTTCTCTAAATGCCATGTACCCCGACATCGACCTAAAAGAAGATGAGCTAAAGTACCTTTCTATTGTTGGCATTGTAAGAGCTAAAATCCGCCCATTTTAAACCCGCTTTAAATACCTTTTAAAGAATGTTAAAAGTGTAAAAGTATTTGTCTAGTTGTGTGTGAAGTTGTAAAGTAGTTGTAACTTGCAGATAAACAAGAAAAAAGTGCCCCAAAATACCGATACCACCGAATAAAACGCCAAAATTTCTAGCCTCTATATTTTTCTCATTTCATACGCTATTTTACATAAAGAAGTAAAAGAGATATCAAAATAAAGTTCTCCCGCTTTGCTAAAGGCACCTCCGTAACTAACAAAATGACCGGCAAAACGCAGTTCTCACAACCTGAAATTGTATTATGGTGCAATAAGCTTGATATTTGCGCTAACGACGTCGGTGAATTTTTTTTCCCACAATTACTTTCAAAACATTAAAGAAAGGAGGCACACATGCCAAGAGTTAAACCGCTGGCGGCAGTTGATTGTTTT
>JAQWCT010000099.1 GCA_028705785.1 Sulfurospirillaceae bacterium
CAGCAATAAGATAAATAACCAATATGAAAACGGCAATATAAGGGAGAATGAGCATCATCTCTTCTTTAAGCGTTTTTTTATTGTCGTTGAGTTTTCGTGCAAAACTCCATGCTAAGAAATAAACAAAACCGATTTTAAAAAATTCTACGGGGGCAAAAGAAAAGCCAGGAAGTCGTATCCATCTTTTTGCTCCACCTGCGGAGGTGACAAGGGATTCAGGAAGATAGTGCATCACACCCATCAACAGAAGGCAACTAAAAAAAATAGTAAAACCTATATGGATTAAAAATTTATCAGGATCTATTTGCGAGAGTAACCACATGATCGTAATAGCGATCATTCCTACTACAAATTGTCGAATAAAAAAGTGATATTCAGCGTAGTCAAAAAAAAGGGTTGTGAACACAGGAAGTGACAAAGAAAATACAATGCCAGTAAAAATTCCTAGCGTACAAAGGGAAAAGAGTATTTTATCTGTTTGCATTTATTTTTTTTACTTTACTGTATAATTTCTCTTATTTTACAGCAAAAAAGATTAAAAAATAGTTTCAATATGGGGCATTTTTTGGAATGAAATTTGCTTTAGAAGTGTAGATAAAATAAAGAGGTAAATGCAAAATGGCTTTTCAGATTAGTAAAGCAAATCAACTTTTAGTACAAGGGTTAAATGCAAGAGCTATTCGTCAAGATTTGGTAGCTGGAAATATTGCCAACATTGATACGCCTTTTTATAAATCAAGAGACATCGATTTTGAAACAGCACTGATTGAAAAAACAAAAGAGATTTATGGAGAAGACAGCAAGACGCCTAAATTGGAGATGGCTCAAACGGATGACAAACATTTAAATGGCGTCAGTGGATTTGACCCCTCAAAAGCAACCATCTATTTACGAGATGGTCAAATGGCTCGAAATGATGCTAATACGGTCGATTTGGATGTAGAGACTTCTGAGCTTGGTAAAAATGCAGTAATGTTTAATGCTTTGACTTCTGCATTGCAAAAAGATGGTTTGATTTTTAAGAGTGTTATAGACTCTTCTTCTAAAGTTTAAGGATAATATATGGCCTATTTAAGTAGTTTTGACATCAGCGGTTATGGTCTCTCTGCACAACGATTTCGCATGGATATCATCAGCTCAAACATTGCCAATGCCAATACAACTCGCACTAGTGAGGGTGGACCTTATCAGCGAAAAGATGTTGTTTTTAAAGCAACAGAGTTCAATAAAACACTCAATGATAAGATGAATGAACAAAATAATATGCTCGAATATGCCAATCCACTTGAAGATAAATTCTTGCAAAGCAATGCCAATCCTGCTATAATGACCGTATCTGTGGACAAAGTCGTACGAGATGAGAGTGAGTTTAAGTACAAATTTGAGCCAACACATCCTGATGCTAATGCTGACGGTTATGTCGCCTATCCAAATATCAATCCTGTCATCGAGATGTCCAATCTTATCGAAGCAACCAGAGCTTATCAGGCCAATGTGGCAGCCTTTCAAAGTGCTAAATCCATAGCCCAAAGTGCCATAGAAATTTTAAAAGGATAATGTAGATGCCTAGTTCCATTGATAAAATCTCCTTACTAAGCAAAGTAGCAACTCCTAGCGTTGAAAAAACAGAAGCAAGTAATACCGATTTTTCAAAAATACTCAAAGAATCTTTAGAAGAAGTCAATGATGTACAAATTAAGGGTGATAGAGCTATGGCTGATATCGCTACAGGAGAAGTCAAAGATTTGCACCAAGCGGCTATTGCTATCAATAAAGCAGAAACCAGTATGAAAATGATGTTAGAAATTAGAAATAAAGCACTTAGCGCCTACAAAGAGATTGCTAGGACGCAAATCTAACGCCTTCTTACATGGAACAATCTGATACCAAAAAAATCAAAATACTTTTTTTATTTGCTGTAGTTATCCTTGGGTTTATTATTTTCCTAGGAACCCTTTTTTATTGGGCGACGATAGATCGAAGGCTCCCTCGCCTAGAACACAGTGAAGTCAATCACGCACTTCGAGGAAACATCGTAAGTGCGGATGGTTTTAAAATCGCTACAAGTCAAAAACTTTACAAAGCCATCGTCGATACACGAAACATTGACCCCAAGAAATTTGACCTTTTTGTCAAGTTATATTCACTTTACAGCGGTGACAATCCCAAAACCATAGAAGCTATTTTAAATACCAATTCAGGCAGTACTGTTCTTTCCTACCGCATTGATTCAAAAAGTGCCAAATACCTTCAAGAACTTTCTCGCAAACTTTATAAATTGGGTGTTTTTAAAACTTATGAAGACCCAAAAACGGGTGTTGCTTTTTTACATGGACTTACTGTCCTTGAAAGTGGGGAAGATAGACTCTATCCTGCTATGGATTCGGCAACGCCTATTTTGGGATATGTCAAAAAGTTGGAGCAAAAAAATATCACTAAGACAACAGGAGTTAAAGGGATAGAGCGGTATTATGAAGATAAATTAGCTTCCGTCCAAGACTCTTTGGTGGTGGGTTCTCGTGATATTTCCAACGCTATCATTTTGGATGGAAATAGTATCTCTACGCGAAGATTTGATGGGTACGATGTTCATCTTAATGTTTCACTTAAAATGCAAAAAATCATTGAAAATGTTTTGGATAAGCAACAAAAAACGCTTGATGCAAAAGAAGTCATTATTGCGGTTATCAATAGTGAAACAGGTGAATTTGTCACCCTTGCTACGAGTAATCGTTTTGATCCTGATGGTATTGCTAAAAAAGATTATTCAGCATTAAATATCTCTGCAATTGAGTATATTTATGAACCAGGTTCTGTTATGAAAAGTATCACTTTTGCGCTTTTACTTCGAGCGAACAAAATCAATCCATATGATTTAATTAATGTCTATGGTGGTAGCTATAAGTTGGGTACCAAAGTGATTAAAGATACGCATAAGGCTGATAAGCTGAGTGCTGAAGATGTTATCGTTTACTCAAGCAATGTTGGTATCGCACAGATTGCTCAAAAACTTGATGCGGTGGAGTTTTATCAAGGATTAAAAGATTTTGGTTTTTCTGTTCCCAGTGGGGTTGATTTACCTTTTGAAAATCCTGGTGTTATTCCGGCTCTCAATAAATTTAATTCACCCATATACAAAGCAACGGTTGGCTATGGTTATGGCATGAATGCCACTTTTATGCAAGTTCTTAAAGCCTATAATGTTTTTAACAACAATGGTCGGCTTGTTACCCCCATATTAGTTAAAAAGTTGGTTTCTCCTAGTGGGCAAGAAATTTTTCCTGAGCGCCCACCTGAGCCTCAAATTATTCCTGTTACTGTGGCAAAACGGATGCAAAAAATCCTGATTAAAACAGTACAAATAGGAACAGGAACGGGAACAAAAATAGAGGGCTTAGAAGTTGGAGGGAAAACGGGAACAGCGCATATCGCAGAAGATGGTGAGTATGTAAGAGTGTATAACAGCTCCTTTTTTGGTTTTGCAAATGATAAAAAAAACAAATATACCATTGGTGTTTTAGTGCGAGAAGCGAAGAAAAAATATGCTTATTTCGCAGCACAAAGTGCTGTGCCTGTATTTAAAGAAGTGATTGAAAAATTGGTAGAAAATGGCTATCTCACTCCCTCAAGTGAGATGGTCAATAATTATAATTAATACGCCAACTTTTTTAAACATTCCACAAAGGTATCTGCGTCATTAGGGCAAGAAGCCACGATATAGCGTTCAAAGCCTAATTCATGCGCCACTTCTTTGTATTCTATACTGAGTTCAAATTCGGTCTCTGAATTATCAACGGTAAAAGAGAGTGGAACAATGAGAACATTTTTGTGCGTGAGTGATTTGAGCTTGTTCTCTAAAGAGGGTTCTAACCATTTAACGGGACCTAGTTTTGACTGATAAGCGATATGTATAGCTTTAAAATGCAAGTTTTCTGCTTCTAGCATCGCTTTTAAAATCTCTACATGTAAGATAATTTCTTTTTGATATGGGTCACCTTTGTCAACTATCTTTTGAGGTAAAGAGTGAGCTGAAAAGATAAGTTCCATCTCTTGTGGTTGAGTGTTTCCAAGGGCTTTTTTGATATTATTAATAAGACATGTATTATAGATTTCGTCTTCGTAAAAGCGCTCTATTGATTTTATTTTTGCCTTAAATCCAAGTTTTTTGGCAACTTCCTCAAAGTCTTCAAGCGACGATTTTGTAGTGGTAGTTGAGTAATGTGGATAAAGAGGCAAAAGTATCACTTCATCAATATTTTTTTCTATCAATTCTTTAATCACTTCTTCACAAAAAGGTGGCGTATAGCGCATGGCAAAGCTTACATGTAAAGAGGGCAAGGCAAGGCGTAATTTTTCTACCAGTTTTGTTGTAAGCCCTACGATGGGGGACTTCCCTCCAAGTTTTGCATAGTTTGCGGTAGCGGCTTTTTTGCGTGAAGTGACAATCATCAAAGCGATGAATTTGCGTAAGAGGGAACTTTTAACGGTGATAATATTTTTATCATTGAACATATTGGTTAAAAAGACCTCGACTTCATCAAGGTTATTTGGACCGCCCATATTGAGGAGAATAACAGCTTTTTTCAAGTGTTAATTACCACGAGAAGAGATATCAAGCGTAATCATACTATCTTCAATTGTGCTCAAACCATGACGGTCACCCGTTTTGATATAGTGTGCAAAGGCTTTATGCTCTCTAATCAAAGGCTCTTCTTTTTTAACCATACATTTACGGATGACATAAGAGTTATTTTTTTGGTACTCTGAATATTCGGTTAAATCTTGTTCCATCAAATTGGCTTCATAGTAACCATTTTTAGTCGCAACTTCAATCGTTCTTTTTCTAAAAGGTGTGAGCCAGTTAGTGGTTATACTCGCAACGATTTCACCTGAGAGTCGGAAAGAGAGAATGGCATTGTCCTCGTGATGATTATGAATTTTTTTGGATTTATAGATAGAAACTTGTTCTATCTCATGTCCTGTGATGTAGCGAATAAGGTCAATGTCATGGACTGAAAGGTCTGTTAAAATACCCACATCTGCGATGCGTGGAGGAAATGGCCCCACTCGTGTAATGCCAATACTGTAAATCTCTTTTCCCTCTAATTCATTTTTAAGCGCCTCTACTACTGGGTTAAAGCGTTCGATATATCCGATACATACTTTGGCATTAATCGCCGTTGCCGCTTTAAGGATTTCAGTCGCTTCTTGATTGTTTGAGGCAACGGGTTTTTCGATGAAGAGGTCTTTGCCATATGAGAGACATTTAAGCGCTACTTCTTTGTGCAAAAAAGTAGGAACAACGATAACAGCTGCATCAAAATCCGCTTTTTCTAACATTTCATCTAAGCTTGTGTAAAAAGGCTCATCATAGTCTTTGGTTTGCTGTACATCACATAATGCAGTGATTTTAAATTCTTGTGAGAGACTTTTTAAAACGCGATAATGGTTTTGACCCATAGAGCCAAGTCCTATTAGTGCTACTTTTACCATCATTTATGCCTTTATGGTTTTGACAACAAAATCTTGTTGTTCAGCGGTTAAAAAGGGGCTCATCGGAAGGCTCATGATTTCGTTGCCTACTTTTTCGCTAAGGGGGAAGTCACCTTTTTTGTAGCCCAAATATGCTAAAGCTTCTTGTAAATGAAGTGGAATTGGGTAGTGAACGGCTGTTGGAACACCTGCATCGCCTAGTTTTTTAGCCATCGCTTCTCGGTCTTTCACGCGGATGGAGTATTGCGCAAAAACAGAAGTTCTATCACTCATCACTTTGGGGGTAATGACATCAGCCGTACTTAAAAGTGAATTGTATCTACTTCCTATCTCAATTCTTTTGGCGATTTCAGCTTCAAAATGATTCATTTTGACATTTAAAATAGCGGCTTGAAGAGCGTCAAGTCTGCCGTTGATACCGATGTATTTGTGTTCGTAGCGTTTGCCTTGTCCATGATTTAAAAGAGATTTGATTTTCTCACCTAATGCATCATCATTACAAAAAATTGCACCACCATCACCGTAACATCCAAGAGGCTTAGATGGGAAAAAACTGGTACAACCAATAGTGCTTAAGTTACAACTTTTTTTGCCTTGATATTCGGCTCCAAAACTTTGACAACCATCTTCGATAACGACAAGATTGTGTTTTTTCGCAATGGCATTTATAGCATCCATATCCGCAGGTTGTCCATAAAGACACACAGGCATAATCGCTTTGGTACGAGCGGTGATTTTTGCTTCGATAAGTTTTGGGTCAATGTTATAAGTTGTCTCATCAATGTCCACAAAAACAGGCTTTGCTTTGAGTAAAGCGATGGTTTCAGCTGTGGCGATAAAGGTAAACGGTGTAGTGATAATCTCATCATCAGGTTGAATGTCAATAGCCATAAGTGCTAAAAGTAGTGCATCTGTTCCGCTTGAACACACATAAGCGTACTTTGCACCTGTAAATTTTGCTAGATTTTCCTCAAGCTTAGTGACTTGTGGTCCCATGATAAACTGGGTAGAACTGAGAACTTCTAAAACTTCTTTATTAATCTCTTCTTTGTAGCATTCATATTGTGATTTAAGGTCGATAAAAGGGATTTGCATGGTTTTTCCTTTTGATTTAAAAATAGTGTGTATTTTACTCCAAACATTCTTTTGCGAGGATAAATGGCTTTACATGTAAAGCCTTAAACTCACTTTTTGTATAATCTCACATTAATTTTTGGAGTAGTAAAACGATGAATCATATCTTGAAAATCATCTTGATGTATATAGCAATGTTTGTAGCCTTAGCTCTTTTTTGGTTTTGGATGGCAAAACCTTCAAGTGAACTTATCTCGCTAGAACCCAATGTCAAATTACAATGCCTCTCTTACGCCCCTTTTGGAAAAGATGAATCGCCTTTTGACTTTGACAGAGGATTAAAACTCTCCAAAGAGCGTATCGATAAAGACTTGGAACTGTTGGCAAAATACACCAGTTGTATCCGCACTTATTCAAGTACGGGATTGGAGGATATTCCTGCTCTTGCTCGCAAACATGGTTTGAATATGTGGCTTGGGGCTTGGGTGAGTAGCGATCCAGTCTTAACCAAAAAAGAGATAGCCAATATGATTGCGTTGGCAAAAGCCAATGCTGATATTATCGAAACGGTTGTTGTCGGAAATGAAGCGCTTTTAAGACGAGAAGTGAGCGCACCTCAGTTGGTGGCGTATATCGAAGAAGTCAAAAAAGCACTCCCAAAGATGACCGTTACTTACGCTGATGTGTGGGAGTTTTGGAATCAACACCCTGAAGTTGCCCCTGCGGTGGATCGTGTGACGATACACATTTTGCCTTACTGGGAAGATAAACCCATCGGTGTGGAGCATGCACTCTTACATGTAAAGAATATTCGTAAACTCATGATGGAAAAAATCCCTGATAAAGAGATTGTTATTGGTGAAACGGGGTGGCCAAGTGAGGGTAGAATGCGTGAGCGAGCTCTTCCAAGTCCGCTCTCTCAGGCGATTTTTGTACGAGGTTTTGTCCAAATGGCTGAAACTGAGGGGTGGAAGTATAACTTCATTGAGGCATTTGACCAGCCGTGGAAACGCATTAGCGAGGGCGCTGTGGGTGGATATTGGGGGTTGTTTGATGCCAATAGGGCTGACAAACATGTTTTGCATGGCTATGTTTCTGATTTTCCTAATGCCCTTTGGCTGTTTGCGGCAAGTTTTATCCTCTCGCTGGTGGGCGGAATTTTACTTCTTATAGAGGAGAGTTGTTCGTGTAAAAAGTCTCCTTATCTGTTTGTAACACTTTTTTTTGTTTCGATTGCTTTAGTGTGGCAAGCTAATGCTTATCTTCTTACATGTAGAAATTATTTTGAATATGGTTGGGCGATTATTTCGTTAATTGTAGCGTTTGCATTATGGGTGAAGTTGGTTTCTTTTATTGTCAAAGATGAGACAACTAAACGAGGTTCTATGAGTGGTGCTATTGGTGTTTTACTGCGCCAAATGTCATGGAGCGAAACTTCAAAGGAAGACTTTTTGCATCTTTTTGCGGTGAGCATTACGCTTATGGCTGCGATTGGCTTGACTTTTGATGGCAGATATCATAACTTCGAGATAGGAACACTGGGTATTATCGCGGTAGTTTATGCAGGGTTTTTTGCCACCGATGCGCATTTTAATGAAAACAGTGTGATTGAAAAAATGAGTGGTCTGATACTGTTTATTGCGTCTTTATTGGTGCTTTTGCATGAAAGTGGCCGAAATACTTATGCACTCAATTGGTCTGTAATGGTCTTTGTTTTAGGGATTACGCTATGGGTTTCTAATGAGCGATTTTGTGGGTTTACGAAGACACTTTTGGTGCTTATCGCCAGTGGATTTGCTTTTTGGGCGATTAAGGAAAATATCTATGTCAAAGAGTCTTTAGTTGAGGTGTGTGCGCTGAGCCCCAATAGTTTTATTTGTCAAATTCGTTTTTGGCTTGGAAAGATTATTTACCTCAATGTTGCAGGTTGGGCTGGACTTGGTTTTGCGCTTCTTGGCATTTTGGGAAGAAGTTATTTTCTTGCACTCATTGCGATGGTCTTAGGTCTTTTTTGTCTTTTAACTTTTAGTGGAACTCTCGGGGCAGTCGTATTTGTGCTTGGTTGGTGGGTTGTTGGATATAAGATTAATCATAAAATTTAGTGTTTTTAGATAAAATAATAGAATTTTAATCACAGTAGGATAATTGTATGGATGTTAGGGCAGAATTTTTAAAGTTTTTTGAACAAAAAGGGCACAAGATTATCGAGAGTTCTCCTCTTGTTCCTGATGATGCAACGCTGTTGTTTGCCAATGCTGGTATGGTTCCTTTTAAGAGTGTTTTTACAGGTGAAATTCCTCGTCCTAATCCTCCTCGTGCTACGACATGTCAAACATGTATTCGTGCAGGTGGAAAACATAATGACTTAGACAATTTCGGTTATACAGCACGCCATCATACTTTTTTTGAAATGCTGTGAAACTTCTCGTTTGGG